>JAZSNX010000114.1:0-6902 GCA_045536665.1 Eubacteriales bacterium | reverse complement strand
CCGCCGAAGTTCTGAGGACGGGGCTGAGCATCCTTCTTGGGATTGTAGTCAAAGCCGCTTGCCGCAACACCCATGGATATCTTGGAGATAGGGATAATGGTAGTTCCCTGAGGGGTGTTGATAGGATCTCCGACGATCTTGTTAGCGTCGAACATCGAGCGAATATTCTCCATAGAGGAGCGAATGATCTCGGGAATTCTGTTGTCGTTAGCCATGATTTTTTTCCTTTCTTTATGTGTACAGCTTAAGCTGTTTTATTTTTATGCCCTTTGGGCAGATCTTCATCCTTAGGCTTGAATTTATCCATATGAGCTATCACCTTTATAAGTGTCGCTATGGCGATGTGAAGCGTATGCCACACTCTTATCGAAAGGGTCAGCTTTATATCCGCGGTGGTTTGCTCCGAGAGATAGTCTGCTTGAACGCTTATGTCTTTAGTCTTGGGCAGATCAAAGCCACGAAGCGGCTCGAGAATGCAGAACAGGTGCAGAAGCGCGTCGCATACAGCTCCATAGGCGATTGCCGTGGTAGCGGCATCTCCCGTTGCTATGTTTATATGAAATCGCGCGATATCTACGCGCAGATGCCCAAAAAATTTGCCGATCGTCGTGGAGACGATATCCTTAACTGCGGATATAACGTCAAGTATATCCTCAAATGACCTCTTGCTTTTTTCTCCTGTTTTTTCTTGCTTTTTAGATGCTTTCTTGGCAAGCTGCCTTTGCTTTTTCTTTTGAGCCTTTTCACGCAGCTTTCTTCTTATTTTTTCGGCGCGGGACTTGCTCATAGAATGCGGTCCGCGTTTTTTTTCTTTTTTGGGAAGTATTTTTGCCTTTACGAATAAAGTGCTTACGTATAGCGAAAGCTCGTCCTTGTATTCGATCGTCACTTTTACCTTCAGAGAAAGCGCAAGCGAGGTGAACAGCAATATACAGGCAAGAATTATTAAGAATGGCATAGCGCTCCTCCTTTCCGTAATAAGTGATGAACAGCTGTCTTTAACTTATTCGTCGTCCTCCGTGACTCCCGCGTCCTCATCGGTCATATCCACATCGGTAACTATCGGAACGTCCTCCTTGGGGGGAAGCAGCGTTTCCGTTGCGGGAAGCTCGGATAGCGAGCTTATGCCGAAAACTCTGAGAAATTTCTCAGTAGTCACATAGAGCATAGGTCTGCCGGGCGCGTCAAGTCTGCCGCAAGCCTCGATAAGTCCCTTGTCTATAAGAGAATTCATAGCGTAAGAGCTGTCTACTCCTCTCACCTGATCCACGAAGGTCCTTGTCAGCGGTTGGTTGTAAGCTACGATGGCAAGCACCTCCATAGAGGACGCGGACAAATTTCCGCCGCGGCGTATGCCGAGCGCCTCTCGTATGTAGGGAGCGTATTGCTCCTTGGTACAGAATTGGCAGGTCTCGTCAAACAGCAAAAGGGAAACACCTCTTTTGGATCTGTCTGAGTTGTAGTCCTTTGCCATATGCTCTATAAGTGTTTTGGTGTTGTGGACATCAAGTCCGAGCACCTCGGCTATCTTTTCATATTTCACGGGATATCCCGCCGCATAGAGTATCGCCTCGATAGCGCCCTCTATATTCTTCAAGGTGTCTATTTGTTCGTTCATCGTTATTCCTCCTCAATATCCTTTTGCAGCTCCGCAATGTTGTATTCACTCTCACCGACCGTGCTGTCGTCGGTATTGAGGATAAATCTTGTTCTTGAGCTGAGCAGCGCGTTTTCGCTCTCCTCGCCATCGTCCTCGACGAGCAGCTTGCGTATCTTGACGAGCTCAAGCACACCGAGAAAGGAAGCGATGATATCGGGTAATGTAGCCTCGTCTATTATCAGGTCCTCAAGGGTGGCGATGCCCCTTTTCTCGATATGCCTGAGAATGGAGACTATTTTTATCTCAACAGGGATTATAGGCTTGCTTATCATTGGCGTAAAGGTGGTGGTCGCCGCTCTCTCCAGCGCGTTATTATACGCTATGATGCGTCTTATCGCGGCGCACAGCGAGGTGACGTCCTGATCCTGAACGAAGGTCTTGTCAATAGTTATCTCGTCGGTATCCTTGACCATACGTCCGCTGTAATAAGCGTACATGGGAGCGAGCTTTGCCGCAGCTTCCTTTGCCTGCTGATAGCGCAGAAGGGCGTCGGTAAGAGTTGCTCTCGGGTCGTCCTCGTCATCGTTCTCGCGGGGAAGAAGCATACGGCTCTTTATGAGCATAAGCTCACTTGCCATAACGATAAACTCGGAGGCTATATCCATATCGAGGCTCTGAGCCTCGGTTATGTACTCCATATATTGGTCGCATATGAGAGAAATCGGGATATCGGTTATGCTGACCTTGTTTTTGTGTATAAGCGTGAGCAGAAGGTCAAGCGGGCCTTCAAACTGCTCAAGACGGTAGGTTATGGCGTCCATTTGACCTCCTTTCGCAGAGTTAGAAAACTATGCCTAAAATTATATTCATAAACCAATTGGATACGATGCTCAAAGGCTTATCGAGAAATCCGAGCACGAGCGCAACCATAAGCGCAATGTAGAGATATTTTTCATATTTCATTATTTTGAAATAAAGGTTTGTTGGGAGAAGCGTGAGAAACACTCTCGAGCCGTCAAAGGGCGGTATTGGTATGAGATTAAACACCGCAAACACGATGTTGAGCTGAATTCCCTTATAGATCAACACCTGAAGCCACCAAAGCGCCTGAGTGGCGAACTCCGAAAGGCTTAAGCGCAGCGCTATCTCAAGCTCCACCCTGAGAAGTATGGTGAACAAGAGCGCAAGCAAAATGTTTGATATAGGACCTGCCACGCCGGTAAGCGCCATATCGCGTTTGGGCTTCTTAAAATATCTTGTGTCTACGGGAACGGGCTTAGCCCAACCGAAGCCGAACAGTATCATACAGCCAAAGCCGATAGGATCGATATGCTTTAGCGGATTTAAAGACAGGCGTCCAAAGTTATGTGCCGTTGGGTCTCCGAGCTTATACGCTACATAGCCGTGAGCGGTCTCGTGAACGGAAAGCACTAACAGCGCTATCGGTATGTTCAGTAGCAGAGACGCTATATAGCTAACAAGATCAAAGTCTCCCGATATTATAGAAGGTATCATATCAGAACTCCTTAGCTTGTAAAGACGTTAAAGAACGTCGTTTCTTACAAGGTCCTCGTATGTCTCTCTCTTGACAGCTACTTTGTCAACTCCATTCTTTACCATAACGACGGCGGGACGGGGAAGACGATTGTAGTTTGACGCCATAGAGTAGTTGTAAGCGCCCGTTACGAGCACCGCGAGCGTGTCGCCTCTCTCGGGCTTTTGTATATCCATATTTTCGCCAAGCAGGTCGCCTGACTCGCAGCATCTGCCCGCAAGCGTCGCTCTGTAATCACGGGGCGCTCCCGCGCGATTCGCCACAAGAGCGGTGTACTGAGATTGGTAGAGCGCGTATCTTGGGTTGTCGGGCATACCGCCGTCAACCGAGACGTAATTTCTGAAGCCCTTTACTTCCTTGACGCTGCCGACGGTGTAGAGCGTGATTCCCGATGCCGCGACAAGCGAGCGGCCGGGCTCAAGGATGACTCTGGGCATAGAGATTCCGTTTTTCTCGCAAAGAGCCTTTACTATCTCTGCTATCTGCCTTATACTGTCGGCGTAGTCTATCTCTCTGTCGTATTCGGTGTATTTTACGCCAAGTCCGCCGCCGAGATTGAGCTCGCGTATCTCAAAGGAGCATTCTTTCTTAATATCCGCCATGAATTCCGTCATTATCCTTGCGGCGTCCTCAAACGGCTCGATGTCGAATATCTGAGAGCCGATATGGCAGTGTATTCCCGCAAGGTCGATGCCGTTTGCCGAGATAGCCTTTTTGACTATGTCCATAGCTTGACCCGTGACGATAGCGTTGCCAAATTTGGAATCAACGTTTCCCGTGACGACAGCTCTATGCGTGTGAGGATCGATGCCGGGGGTGATGCGAAGCAGTACGCGCTGAGTGATGCCTCTGCGAACAGCCTCCGCGCTCACGGCACAAAGCTCGTCCTCGTTGTCTACAACGAAAGTGCCTACGCCCATATCCATAGCGTCGCATATATCCCTGTCGGTCTTGTTGTTGCCGTGGAAATATATTCTCTCCGCGGGGAAGCCTGCGCGCTTTGCGGTGTAAAGCTCACCGCCCGAAACGCAATCTATTCCCATACCTTCCTCCGCGGCGAGCTTATATATGCCCGTAAAGCAGAGCGCCTTTGAGGCATAGAGTGGGAGAGCGTCAGCGCCAAAATACTTAATAGCCGCCTCGCGGTAGGTGCGGCATTGACGGCGAATAACGTTCTCGTCAAGCACGTAGAGCGGAGTGCCGTGCTTTTTCGCAAGCTCTACGGTATCCATTCCGCCTATCGTGAGATGTCCCGCGTCATTTATATCAAGGTGATCGTGAATTATCATTGTTTAGTCCTTTCGGAAGTTATTTACTGAACGATTTGTGTACGCCCGTGATAGTATCGCCAAGGTGCTCGACGATATTGAGCTTTTCGGGGATAAGTACTCCGTCCTCAAATGTAAAGATATTTATCGACGCGTTGTGAGTGAACGGTATCTCGCCCGTTTGCTCGGCGCTAAGCCCCAAGGCTCTCGCGCAAAGCGCCCTGACGACGGTTGCGTGAGTGGACAGTATTATTGTCTGTCCGTCGTGCTTGCTCGCTATATCGCAAACAGCCGCGTATGCTCTTTGATATACCTCTGCCGTGGACTCTCCGCCCGTGCATCTGGAATGAGCATAGTTGTTCTTCCATGTTTCAAAATCCTTTTCGTACTTGAGCGCGATCTCCTCGGTAGTGCGTCCCTCCCATTCTCCCGCGTATATCTCGCGCAGAGCAGTGGTGGGAATGACCTCAAGACCGAGCCTTTTCGCGGTTGGAAGAGCCGTGTTGTATGCGCGGAGCAGGTCGCTCGAATAGATATAGTCGATATTGAAATTTTTGCTGATATATTCCGCCGCAAGCTCTGCCTGCCTGTGACCTATATCGGACAGGTCAAAGTCTGAATGTCCCGCGAAACGGTACTGAGCGTTTGCGATGCTCTGACCGTGACGGGTGATAATAAGCTTTGTCATTTTTCTTGCCTTTCAGAATTTTGCGTACGCAAGGATAGTTTTCCAGAGCTCGTCCTTGCCCTCGCCCTTAAGCGAGGAAAAGGGAATGACCTTATTGCCCTCAATAAGGGGGTGTGCCGTTATCGCCTCAAGATTTTTCTTGCGTTCTGTGGCGTTCAGCTTGTCGACCTTGGTAGCTACGATTATGAACGGAAGCTCTGCCGCCGTTAGATATTCAAGCATCATCTCGTCGTCCTTTGTTGGGCCTACTCGGCTGTCGATAAGCTGCACCACGAGAGTGAGTCGGTCGATATTCTTATTTGACGTGAAGTATCCGTCGGTGAGTGACGACCACTTTTTCTTGTCCTCGGGGTTGCGCTTGGCAAAGCCGTAGCCGGGCAGGTCAACGAGAAAGAGCTTTTTGTCAACGTCGTAGAAGTTGATGGTTATGGTCTTTCCGGGGGACGAGCTGACTCGCGCGAGCGACTTGCGTCCGAGAAGCGTGTTTATCAGCGAGCTTTTTCCAACGTTTGAACGACCCGAGAACGCTACCTGAGGCTGGGGGTCTGACGGTATCTGCTTGGGTAGTCCCGCGCTTATTTTAAGATTTGTATTTTGAATGTTAAGAGCCATGCTTATCTCTCTTTCAATTCGCGTCTTTTTTTCTGTCACTCAGCCTATGCTGAAGAAGCCAATCTATCATTTTTTGGTCGTAGGCATAATCCCACGCGTTGTGCTTTACTCCGTGATAGAGCGTGAGAACCGCGTTACCGCCTTTTTTGTTGATGCGGGAGACCATTTCCACACTGTCGTGAACCGATACGATGTGGTCGATATCTCCGTGATAGGCGTGAACGGGCAGATCTATAAGCTTTCCCGCGTACCAGCCTATTCCCTGACCGCAAACGGGCGCTATTGCGGCAAATCTGTCGGGATTGTCGAGCGCCCACAGCCACGTGCCTGTGCCGCCCATAGAAAGTCCTGTAAGATAGACGCGGTCGGTATCAACGTCGTTATTCTCGATCACATAGTCGAGAAATTTGTTCAGCGACTCAATATAGCTTCCCCAGTATTCGTTCGTAGGGCAGTGTGGAGCTACCATGATGAACGGAAACTCGCGGTCGAAATTCTTTATCTGCTCAAAAAAACCGTGCTTTGCTATGTAGTCTATCTCGCTTCCGTCAGCGTTTCCTCTCTCTCCCGCGCCGTGCATGAATACCACAAGAGGCATCTTGCCTTTTTGATCCTTGGGGAGATATCTGAGATAATGAAAGCTTTTACCGTGCGGATTGTCAAAATATAATTTTTCGTACATATTAGTTGATCCTTCCTTAATGTATCATTGCGTTGCTTGCGCCTTATCTTACGGCGGGTATCTTTATCTCTTCCGTGTCGATATTTGCGGGAGTGACTATCTCTATTTCAGTCGTCTCCTCTATTTTGGCATTTCTTGGGGTTATTGCGGGACAAAGAGCTGCCAAGAGGACCTCGTTCACCTTCTTGCAGGGAACAAACCTAAGCGCTCCCTTTACTGCCTCGTCAACATCGTCAAGATTTCTCTCGTTATCGCAGGGGATAAGTACGGTCTTTACTCCCGCGGAGTATGCCGCCATTGTCTTTTCCTTAAGACCGCCGATAGCAAGCACGTTTCCGCGCAAGGATATCTCACCCGTCATCGCGACGTCGCGACGTACGGGGCGGCCTGTCAGCGCGCTGGCAAGAGCCGTTACTATCGTTACACCCGCGGGGGGACCGTCCTTGGGGGCTGCGCCCTCGGGAAAGTGAATGTGTATGTCCTTGTAGTCGGGTCGT
>JAZSNX010000178.1:0-4928 GCA_045536665.1 Eubacteriales bacterium | reverse complement strand
TCCTACATTCCTACTCCTGACCGTAAGGCTGACCTTCCCTTCCTCCTCCCTGTCGAGGACGTATTCTCCATCTCCGGTCGTGGTACAGTTGCAACCGGTCGTGTAGAGCGTGGTACAATGAACCTCAACGATGTAGTTGATATCGGTGGTCTTACAGACGAAAAGAAGACAACTGTTGTTACAGGTGTTGAAATGTTCCACAAGCTCCTTGACCAGGCTGAAGCAGGCGATAACATCGGTGCGCTTCTTCGTGGTGTTGCTAAGAACGAGATCGAGCGTGGACAGGTTCTCTGTAAGCCCGGCACAATTCAGCCTCACACAAAGTTCGTAGGACAGGTTTACGTTCTTACAGAAAAAGAAGGCGGACGTAAGAAGCCCTTCTTCGCAGGTTACAGACCTCAGTTCTACTTCAGAACAACAGACGTTACCGGCGTAATCAACCTTCCCGAAGGCGTAGATATGTGCCGTCCTGGCGATAACGTAGTTATGAACGTTGAGCTCATCACTCCCATCGCTTGCGAAGAGGGACTCCGCTTCGCTATCCGTGAGGGTGGTAGAACAGTTGGATCCGGTGTCGTTGCTTCTATCATTGCGTAAGTTTTACTTGAAAAGTAATATTTAAGCATATATGGGACGCCGCAAAATTTATTTGCGGCGTCCCTGAAAATTTTAATACAAAGTATATCTTTGGGGATTGGTGAGATTCCATACCGGTGGTAAAGCCCACGAGCTCAAAAGAGCCGAGCAGGTGACATTCCTGCGCCGACGGTAAAGTCCGGATGAGAGAAGATGATGCTTTAGGCAGCCTGCGGTAGCAGTCTGCTGGATTGTCTTCTCCCGTATTATATACAGGGAGATTTTTTTATGGAAAACAAAACCACACAAAAAATAAAAAAGCTGACGGCGGTGGCAGTCTTTGCCGCACTTGCCTACGTCATTCACTTTATACACATACCCGTGATGTTCTTAAATCTTGATTTCAAGGACGTCATTATGGCTATATGCGGAATGTATTTCGGACCGCTTGCGGGTGTTGCGGTCTCAATGATCGTACCTCTGCTTGAGTATCCCACGAGCTCAACGGGGGTGTACGGCTTGATAATGAATGTAATCAGCAGCGTTGCCTTTGTGGGCATTGCGAGCGTAATATATAAGTTCAAAAAGACACTTTCGGGCGCTATCATCGCGCTTTTGGCGGGTGCTTTGTCTATGACGGCGGCGATGATGGTGGCAAATCTTTTTATAACGCCATTTTATATGGGCGTGGAACGTTCAGCCGTGGTGGCGCTTATACCTAAGGTGCTGTTGCCGTTCAACGCGGTAAAGGCGGTACTCAACGCGTCTTTGACACTTTGCCTTTATAAGCCCTTGACAAGAGTGCTCAAGGCGACGGGCTTCGGCAAGAACAGCGAGCAAACGATAGAGGCAAAGCAGGGAAGCAAAACACGGACGATACTCGTGTTTATTATTGGCGGAGTTATAGCAGCACTTGCTCTCGTTATTATATTTACCGTGCTTGGCGGAACTTTGGCATTTAATTGAAAAAACATAAAAAACAGCTTGCTTTGTGTGTTTTGGTGTGCTATAATAAATATGTCGCAAGAACACGAGTGGGTGGTGAGGATTTATGTTGGCTGCGATAAAAAAGCGCTTTTCGGGTAAAAAGCGTGACGTTGATATGACCGAGGGCAATATATTCGGGCATATTATAAAATTTGCAATACCGCTGCTTTTGGGAAACCTGTTACAGCAGCTTTACAATATGGTGGACACGTGGGTGGTCGGAAACTACGTCGGCGGTGAGGCTTTTTCGGCGGTCGGTACGGTAGGTCCTATCATCAATATGCTCATAAGCCTGTTTTGGGGCTTTTCCGCCGGAGCGGGCGTCGTCGTGTCACAGTATTACGGCGCTAAAAGATACGATAAGGTAAGCGAAACCGTTCATACTACACTGCTCGTCACGTTACTTCTCGGTATCGTTCTTATGGGCGTGGGTATTGCGATAGTGCCGTTTATGCTTGATCTTATGAACACGCCTGTCGAGGTGCTTGACGAGGCGACAAGATATCTGCGGATATATTTCGCGGGGCTTTTGGGACTCGTTATATACAACGTTGGCTCAGGTATCCTGCGCGCGGTCGGTGACTCAAGGCGTCCGTTCTATTTCCTTGCGGTATCAGCCATTACCAATACGATTCTTGACCTTTTGTTCGTGTTAAGATTCAATATGGGTGTTGCGGGTGTAGCGCTCGCGACTATTATGGCGCAGGGGCTTTCAGCAGTCCTTATAATTATTACCTTGGCTCGCACGAGCAGCTGTATCAAAATATACTTCACAAAATTCAGAATACATCGCCAAGAGCTATTCAAAATAATAAAAGTTGGACTTCCCGTGGCTATGCAGATGGTGGTGACGTCATTCTCAAACGTGTTCGTGCAGTCTTATATCAACCATTTCGGAACGAGCGCTATGGGCGGCTGGACAGCTTACTCAAAGATAGACCAGCTCGTGCTTCTGCCAATGCAGTCTGTCGCGCTTGCTTCAACGACGTTTGTCGGGCAAAACCTTGGAATGGGAGACGTTAAGCGCGCTAAAAAGGGAGTGAACGTGTCACTGCTTTTGGCGGTGATCACCACGGTAGTGATTATGATACCCATTCTCATATTCGCGCCTCAGATGGTGTGGTTTTTCAACAAGGAAAGCGAGATAATCGCCTATGGAGCGATATTTTTGCGCTGGATGACACCGTTTTACGTGCTTTGCTGTGTAAATCAGATATACGCGGGCGCACTCAGAGGCTCGGGCAACGCGACCGCTCCGATGATAATAATGCTGTGCTCGTTCGTCGGCTTCAGACAACTCTATCTTTTCATAACGGCTAACTTTATATCCAACACAGCTATTCCCATTGCGATGTCGTATCCCGCGGGGTGGCTGGTGTGCAGTACGGCTATGTTTATTTATTACAAAACGGCAAAGCTTGAAAAGGGAAGAATTGTTAAATAAATTTGCTGATAACTGTTGAAAAAACGCATATTGTGTGTTATAATATGATAAAGATAATATTGGTCTTATCAAGAGTGGCGGAGGGACAGGCCCTGTGAAACCACGGCAACCTGCTATTCTCGGAAGAGAATTTGTAAGGTGCTAATTCCGGAAGATGAGAATTTTTTGAGTCTTCGGGAATTTCCCGAAGACTTTTTTAAAGGAAGGAAACACTATGAAGAAAATGCTTTTTACATCTGAATCGGTGACCGAGGGACATCCCGATAAGGTCTGCGATAAAATATCGGACGCGATACTTGACGCGATACTTAGCGAGGACGCATACTCACGCGTTGCCTGCGAAACGTTTTGCACGACGGACAGCGTAAACGTAATGGGTGAGATAACCACAAAGGCTAAGATCGACGTTGAGGGTATAGTAAGACGCACCGTAAAGGAGATAGGCTATACCGACAAGACGATCGGCTTTGACTATGAGACGTGTAGCGTTCGCAGCGCGATCCACGAGCAGTCTCCCGACATTGCTCTTGGCGTTGATAAGTCTCTTGAGGCAAAGCAGGGCGAGGGCGACGGACTCGATACGGGCGCGGGAGATCAGGGACTTATGTTCGGTTATGCCTGCAATGAGACATCTGAGCTTATGCCCCTGCCGATATCTCTCTCCCACAAACTCGCGCTTCGTCTAACAGAGGTGAGAAAGAACGGCACGCTTGAATATCTCCGTCCCGACGGAAAGACGCAGGTCACCGTTGAGTATCACGACGGAAAGCCCGCGAGAATAGACGCGATAGTTATATCCTCGCAGCATAGCGCTGACGTTACGTTGGACAAGATAAGAGCTGACGTTATAAAGCACGTTATAGAGCCTGTTGTTCCCACCTCTCTTGTTGATGGGGATACCAAGATATACGTCAATCCGACGGGACGCTTTGTTGTTGGAGGACCTGCGGGAGACACGGGACTTACGGGCAGAAAGATAATAGTTGATACATACGGCGGATATTCCCGTCACGGAGGCGGAGCTTTCTCGGGTAAGGACCCCACCAAGGTAGACCGCTCCGCGTCATATGCGGCAAGATACATAGCGAAGAATATAGTAGCGGCGGGACTTGCCGATAAGTGTGAGGTTCAGGTAGCGTACGCTATCGGCGTCGCAAAGCCTGTATCGGTTATGATAGATACATTCGGCACGGGTAAGGTCGGCGAGGAGCGCATCTCAGAGACAGTCGGAAGGCTGTTTGATTTCCGCCCCGCGGCTATTATCAAGTACTTCGAGCTTCGCCGTCCTATATACTGTCAGACGGCGGCATACGGACATATGGGCAGAGAGGATATCGACCTGCCTTGGGAAAAGACAGACCTTGCACAAAAGCTTGCAGAGGAGCTTGCATAATTCACAAAACTTACTTAAGGGCGACCGTGTAGGTACGGTCGCCCTTAAAATAAAAGGAGGAGAGCGATATGTATAACGACGGTCAGCCGATACAGGACAGGCTTGAACGGCTTGAGGGAACTGTTGAAAGCGTGATATATTACAATCAGGATAACGGATATACCATATGCGACCTTGCGCTCTCCGACGACGAGATAATAACGGTGGTCGGCACTATGCCTATGACCGGCGAGGGCGATAGACTGACGGTGTACGGAAAATGGATACACAACCCTAAATACGGCAGACAGTTTAACGTCACGCAATATGAGCGTGTTATGCCGTCTGACGTGGCGTCCATTTTAAAATACCTTTCCTCAAGAACGATAAAGGGAATAGGGCCTAAGACCGCTCAAAGGATAGTCGAGGAGTTTGGAGAGGACACCTTTGACGTTTTGGAGAATCATCCCGAATGGCTGGCAAACGTCAAGGGAGTGTCTATGAAGCTTGCGCTTTCGGCGTCCGAAAGCTTTAAGGAGCAGTCGGCGG
>JAZSNX010000143.1:0-11974 GCA_045536665.1 Eubacteriales bacterium | reverse complement strand
AGCTACATTGAGGACGGAACGCAGAAGATCGGAGAGGGTATATACGGAAGATCTATCACCGACCCCTGCCTTGGCTGGGCAAAGACAGAGCGCCTTATCTACGATCTCGCTGATCTTGTGTAAATACGTAAAGGGAAAGCTTACGATGGATAAGTTTTCCCTTTTTTATATTGACAAAATCCACCATTTGGAGTATAATCAAATCAATGCAAAGCTACGCAAAGGAGATATAGAAATGAGCGAAAAGATTTATGCGTTGCCACAAGCTTGGCAACTGTATATGGTGCCCAACAAAGAAGTCGTAAGCGGCAATATTACCCCCACTACTATAAACGAGCTTGAGGGTATTGGATATCCCGCTATTCCCGCGAAAGTCCCCGGATGCTTCGAGCTTGATCGTGTCTCGGCAGGACTTGCGCCCGACCCATATTATTCTCAAAACTCTTGGGAGTTTCAAAAATACGAAAACAGACACTTGTGGTACGCGACTACGTTCTCCTGCGAGACCGACGTAAACAAGGATACCTTTCTTCGCTTTGAGGGTATCGACACGGTAGCTGAAATATATATAAACGGCAAGCTGCTCGGCAAGACCGAGAATATGCTTATCCCCCACGAATTCTGCGCCGACGGCTTTGTGAGGAAGGGAGAGAACGAGATAGTCGTTCACATCATTCCCGCCACCATTTACGCAAGGCGCTTCCCTCTTACGGGAAATACGATAGCGCAGAAGTACAACGCCTCCGCGCTTCATATCCGCAAGGCGGGATATATGTACGGCTGGGATATTATGCCGCGCTTTGTTTCGGGCGGTATATGGAAGCCTGTCAGCATTGTGCAAAAGCCTCACGAGAGACTTGACGATGTGTATCTTTACACCAATGCGCTTTCAAGCAGCACGCCCGACGCATACCTCCGCTTTTTCTCGTCCTTTAATACCGACGAGGACGATCTTTCGCAATTCACCGTGACCGTACACGGCAAATGCGGCGACTCGGAGTTCAACAAAAGCTACACTCCGTGGCACACGTATGAGTCACACAGAATAAGGGTCAATGATGCAAAGCTTTGGTATCCAAGAAATGCGGGAGAGCAAAATCTTTACGACGTTTGCGTGCGCCTTTTGAAGAACGGCGAGGTATGCGACGAAAGAACGTTTAAATTCGGTATAAGAACTGCCGAGCTTATCAGAACGTCCACCACGGACGAGAACGGCAACGGCGAGTTCGTGTTCAAGATAAACGGCAAAAAGATATTCTGTATGGGTACTAACTGGGTACCGCTCGACGCGTTCCCCTGCCGTCAGGCAGACTATATGGACCGCGCGCTTGAGATGCTTGACGACCTCGGCTGCAATATGGTACGCTGCTGGGGTGGTAACGTCTATGAAAGAGAAGAATTTTACGATTTCTGCGACGAGCGCGGAATCCTCGTTTGGCAGGACTTTGGAATGGGCTGCGCGGTCTATCCGCAGAGCGATGAGTTCGCAGAGAAGCTACGCAAGGAAGCGATATGCGTCGTAAAGAGGCTTCGCAACCGCGCGTCCATCGTGCTTTGGGCGGGCGACAATGAAAACGACCTTTTCGGCGGCAAGCTGATAGACCCCAACCAGAACAGGCTTACCAGAGAGGTGCTTCCTCGCGTAATATACGAGCACGATCCGATAAGACCTTATATCCCCTCGTCTCCTTACGTTGACGAGGAAGCGTTCGCTACAAAGAAAAAGACCACCGAGGAGCACCTCTGGGGTCCCCGCAACTACTTCAAGGGCAACTATTACAAAAACAGCGTTTGCCACTTTGCGTCTGAGACGGGATATCACGGATGTCCCTCTCCCTCGTCCGTCAAAAAGTTCATCGCCCCCGACAAGGTCTGGCCCTTTACGGATGAAAACGGAGTGCCCAACGACGATTGGATATGCCACGCGGCTGAAATGACAGCTGGGCCCGACGGTCCTTACGCTTACCGTATAAATCTTATGGCAAGTCAGGTAAAGACGCTCTTCGGCTCACTTCCCGATGGGCTTGACGACTTCGCAAGGCAGAGTCAGATATCTCAGGCTGAGGCTAAGAAGTACTTTATCGAGCGTTTCCGTCTATCCAAGTGGAGAAGAACGGGTATTCTGTGGTGGAATCTTATTGACGGTTGGCCTCAGTTCTCCGACGCTATCGTGGATTGGTACGGCACAAAGAAGCTGGCTTACCACTACATCAAGCGCTCGCAAGCGCCCGTTTGTCTTATGTTCGACGAGCCGCACGACGGAGTTCTTGACCTTTACGCTGTCAACGACACTACCGCCGACTCGCCTCTGCGCTTCACCGTTAAAAATCTTTCTACGGGTGAGACAGTCACAAGCGGTGAGGTAACAGCCCTTGCGGACAGCTCTGTCGTCGCCGCAATCATTCCCACCCAAGAGAGCGGTATGCTCTATATCGAGTGGGAAAGCGACAACGGCGTGCACGGCGCTAACCACTACTCAACTCAAACTCTTGATATCTCCTACGAGCAGTATATCAAAGACATCACCACCGTCGGCTTTGACGAGTTCGAGGGATTTTAACAAAACAAAAAACGGTGCTTTTGCACCGTTTTTTGTTTTATACCTCTCCGTAAGCCTTGAGTGCCTCGTAAGCCGTAAGAGCCATTGCCTTAGAGCCGTTATAGCTCGGATGCAGGTGGTCGCCGCTATCGAAGTCAATTGTCATATGGCGAGGATTCTCAGCGTCTTCTACCGCCTTTTCAAAGTCGATATAGCCGTCAGCCTCGGTATTTGTTCTTATCCACGCGTTAAGCGCGTCAAATCTTTCTATCTTGCCCTCATACTGAGTCTCAAGAGGATAACAAGGAAGAAGAGTCGCGAAATATATCTTTATTCCATACTCATGCGCCTTTTTGACGTAGTATCTGTATCCCTCGATAACCTCTTCTGCCGTAGGCAGCTCGTCTACGCCGCTAAAGGGATTGTTGGGACGTGGATGCCACAGGTCGTTGATACCCTCAAGCACTACTACCGCGCTAACACCCGCTGTCATACAAACGTCCTTTTCGAATCTCTTTATACCCGCAGGACCGTAGTTTCGCTTGAAAAGGCATGTGTATTCACGGAGCACTCGGTTTCCGCCAATGGCTCTGCGAATAACCGCACGCTTACCATTCGCATCCGCGTTAAAATGACGGTTGACCATATCGGGCCAAGGACGCGCTGTTATTGAATCTCCGAAAGCGACTATTGCGCTGTAGTCCTCGTCACAAAGGAAATCTATCGTGTTGAGGAAAAGATAAGGACAGCCATCCGCATATGTTTCAAGCGGGATAGATGCCGTATCGGTGTAATTACCTCTCGCAAATATATTCTGGATAAAGTTGCCGCTATTGGAATGTCCCGTGGTCTTGTCGGTAGGCTTGTCAAAATAGATACTTACGCATATCTTTTTGTCTGCCATTACCTCAAAGTCTATCTCGTCACTCACTGCCTCTGCCTGATGCGCACTCATAACGAGACGACGCTCTCCGCCGAATGTAACGGGTGTGAGAGTATCCGCATCAACGTTTACAGCATCTATGTTCTGCGCGACTGATACTGCCGCAAGCTCGACTGCCTCGTCTCCCAAAAGATTGGAGAAATGCAGTCTTATTTTTTTGGTATTCATCGTGGGTATTATAACGTAACGGCAGGTGGTGTTCTCTACCTTGTCCGAAAGTCCCGCCGAGGTATAGGACGTTGCCGCTCCTCAGCCTGCTACCCATTTCTTATTAGTTTCCATTTTTATCCTCTCTTATTTTGTCAAAAGCTCATCAACGATGGGCTTGATAAGTCCGTTTATACCCTTCGCAAGCTTAGTATATCCTGTATCACTTGGATGACAGAGATCGGGGAAATCCGCTACTGCCATACTATTTTTAGTATAACTATATACATCAAGTAACGGAATTCCTATCTGTTCTGCCGCTTTCTTCTGATACTTTCTTATATACATCTCCATATTGAACTCAAAGGAGTGACCCGGAGCATACGGGCAGTTAAGAAGTGCGACCTTTACGTTGGGATTCTTTTCCCTGAGATCTTCCACTATATTCTTGCAGCTGTTGATAAATGCTTTTTCGTATTTGCTGGTTCCAAAAACATAACCTGTCGAGTTCGCTCTGTTCTCGTTCGCGTCATTAGTTCCAAGCATTATAAGCGCAAGATCAATATTTGACGCATTATCCATACAAGGCTGATAGTAAATAGACTTGTTCCATGCGTGATCTCCCGGCTCTTTGTCTGCCCAAACGAAATTCTCCGTCATAGTTCTTGAGCCTTGACCGTAGTTATATACCACCATATTCTTCCACTCCAAGCGCTGAAGAACAGCGGGATATGAAACTATCTTTCTACGTGTCGCGGTATTGGTAATACTTGTAGACGAGCCCGATGCGCTTCCGTTTGTGATGCTGTCTCCGATACAACCGACAACTATCATATTTGCCTTCGCCTTAAGTGAGTATCCCGTATTTACGTTAGCCACTACGGCGTTCTGCTTAAGAACGTCCGCTATAAAGTCTTCAGCGGCGTGCCACGTAGCGCCGTATGTCTTTCCGCAAATAACCACCTTACCGCTATTTTCCTTAACGGCATAATCCTTATCTGAGGTAAATGCGCTCAAGGTGTTCTCTACAAGTCCTCTATTGGTGTTACCTATAATGATCTCCTTAGCGCCCGCAGCCTGATCCTCATCTCTCACAACGCTTACGGTTGCTCCGAAATGCGTCTTTATAAGAGCGGCAAGATTCTCTGCCGTCTGCTTATCGTACTCGGTATCCTGAGTAACGAGCGTAGGGTACTTCGCATATTCCGCTCTGTCAGGATTGTACGCATAAACTATGGTGTATTCGGAAATATCCGCTCCGTTTATCTTAAGAGAGGTCGGAGTTACGATCACAGGGTCACCCTCAGGTATCTGTCCGCCATCGTCATTTGTCGCAGGAGGCTGTTCATCGGTTGGCGCGCAAGCGACAAGTGACAGCAAGAGCACGCCCGCAAGTACAAAAGCTAAAAACTTTTTCATAGACACTCTCCTTATTTTTTAAGCATTTCATCAACAATAGGGGTTATCAAGCCATGTACGAGCTGTGCGTATGTCGTATATCCCTTATCGTCGGGGTGAAGTCCGTCGGGATAATCACTGCTATCTGTGTTATTAAGCGTTGCCTTATACATGTCAAGAAGGTCAAGTCCGAGCTGCTGTGCTGCCGCCTTCTGGTAAGGACGGATAAAAACGAGCATATCGTCCTCGAAGGAATGGTAAGACATCGGGCAGTTGAGAAGCGCTATTCTCATATCGGGATTCTTGGATTTAAGCTCGTCAACTATCTTCTTACAGCTGTTTATAAAGGTAGTCTTATAAGAGTTCGTGCCAAAATTATATCCTGCCGCCTCAGCTCTTGTACGGTTGGAGTCATTCGTTCCAAGCATAATGAGTGTAAGGTCTATGTTAGCCGCATTGTTCATACAAGTCCTATAGTACTGGCAGGATGTCCAGCCGTGGTTACCCGAGCCGTCGGTCCAAACGAAATTTTCGATCATCGTTCTTCCGCCAAGACCATAGTTGTAGACAACCATATCCTTCCAAGCGATTCTCTGAAGGACCGCCGGATAAGCGACTATATCACGGCGAACACCGTCGGATACGCTTGAGGTATAGCCCGAAGGCTTGCTTCCGTTGGTAAGGCTATCGCCAATGCAGCCGACTACGAGCATATTAGCCTTTGCGTTCAAGAAAAATCCCGAGTCAACAGTCGCTGTCTCCGCATTTTGCGTAAGAAGGCTTGCGATAAAGTCCTCGGCTGCGTGCCAGGTAGCGCCATAGCTGTTTCCGCAGATAACTATTTTGCCGCTATTCTCCCTTACACAATAGTCCTTCACGGACGTAAAGGTGTTGAGTGTTGCGTCTACAAGTCCTCTGTTCGTTTTACCGATGATTATTTCCTTCGCTCCCGCGGACTTCTCCTCGTCTCTCGCTACACTTACCGTAGCGCCGAAGTGCGTCTTTATAAGAGCGGCAAGATTTTCTGCCGTTTGCTTATCGTATTCGGTATCCTGCGTTACAAGCGTGGAATACTGCTGATAGGTCGCTCTCTGGGGGTTATGAGCGTAAATTATGGTATACTCGGAAATATCCGTTCCACCTATTTTAAGAGAGGTCGGAACGATATCGGTAGGGGGTGTCCCCGAGTTGTCGGTATTTCCCGCTCCGTCATCGACAGGAGGAGTTACCGTATCATTACAAGCAACGATGGACATAGCCAATACGAGAACAAGAATAATTGCTAATATCTTCTTCATTTTTTGTCTCTCCTTTTATTATTTTTCGAGCAATTCATTAACGATAGGAGTTATCATCTCATGGATACCCTCCGCGTACTTGGTATATCCCTCATCCTTGGGGTGAAGATTGTCGGGGTAATCCGCGGACGTCGTGTTATTCATTGTGAAGGTATACATATCAAGCAAGTCGAGACCAAGCTGCGCGGCTGCCTTTTCCTGATATTTGCGTATGTAACCCGCCGCATAATCCTCAACGTCTGCTCTGAACGCGATAGGACAGTTGAGAAGCGCTATGCGAACATCGGGATTCTTAACCTTAAGCTCATTTACTATCTTTCTGCATCCATTTATAAACGCCGCCTCGTAATCTCCGCCAAGCTCAAAGGTATATCCCGCTTTTATTGATCTGTTGTAATTGGCGTCATTTGTTCCAAGCATTATAAGCACGAGATCGAAATTCTTCGCGTTCTTCATACAAGCGGTATGCTCGGCGGTCTTTATCCAAGCTCGGTCGCTATCAAGCGAGCCGTTGCCGTCATCATCCCACATATGGTTTTCAGTCATCGTTCTTCCGCCCTTACCGTAGTTATACACGGTCATGGTCTTCCAAGCGATCCTCTGGAGAACAGCGGGATAAGGAACGATATCCGATCTTATACCGTCGTCTATATTTGAGGTGTAGTTACTCGTGGACTTAGTTCCGAAGGTGAGACTGTCTCCGATACAGCCGACGACCAAAAGATCAGCCGTTGTCTTGAAGGAGTAGCCGCCTTCTATATTCAAGGACTCAACCTCGGTGGCGAGACACTTGTCTATAAACTTCTCCACAGCCTGCCACGTAGCGCCGTAAGACGCGCCAACGATATACAGCTTGCCGTCCTTCTCCATAACGCAGATATCCTTATCGTTCTCCGCGTTGAAGGCTGTGAGCGCGTCCCCCTCAAGACCTCTCGCTGTGCTTCCGATGATTATCTCCTTAGCGACAGCCGTCTTGCTGTCCTTTACCACGTCAAGCTCCGCTCCAAAGTGCGTCTTTATAAGAGCGGCAAGATTTTTTGCCGTCTGCTCATCGTACTCCGTGTTCTGAGTAACGATGCTCTTAGCCATAGTATATTTATACGCATCGGGATTTTTAGCGTAAACTATTCTGTATTCTGATATATCAACGCCATTGATCTTGAGCGACGTTGGTACAGTCTTCTGAGGTGCACCGTTATCTGTACCGTTATCCGCCCCGCCGTCATCAACAGGGGGAGTCGCAGTATCATTGCACGCAACCAGCGAGAACGCAAGTATAAGCGCAAGCATCAGTACAAAAAGCTTTTTCATGTTTTCGCCTCTTCTCTGCTAAATATTTTTATATATTGAGATTCAGGTCAAGCCTGTATATTCTTCGTGGGTTAGTTTGTCCGCTACAGTTGAAGCCTGCGTAAAACGCTCCGTCATACCAGAATACGTTTTCTATCTCATAGGGAAGATCTATCGTAAACTGCTTTACAAGCGCTCCCGTTTGCTTATCGTATACACGTATGACGTTATTGTTATGGCCTCCTCCGGGGGATTGAGAATAATAGATGTACTTATCGTCGCAATCCACTCCTTGAGCGGTGTGGCCTACTCCGCCGCCGTCAAGTCGCTCTATAAGTTTGAGGTTCTCGTCGAGCACCAAAAGTCCGTAGCCGTTGACCTTATAGCTGCTCTCCGCGCAGGAGTAGGTATTGCTTATTGGGTCGTAGGCAATGCCGAAGCAGCCTATCGTATGTCCCGTTATGCGTCCCGTGCCCGTAACGTCAAGCGTATCAGGGTCTATATATGACACGTTAAACGTATCTACGGAGCACCACGCTACCACAAATCGATCATTCTTCGAATCGTATGTCATATCATTAGCGTGAGCTACGCTTATGATCGGTCCTGTCTTTACCGAAATATTGGTTCTCGGGTCTACCTTTACCACACGAGTCTGATCATTTTGGCTGTCATCACCGTCGGTTAACAGAAAATAAAAATATTCTCCATCGGTACAGCCGCCCTGCATTCCCGTAAGCGTCAGCTGTTGGTCCGCATTAAGCTTAGCGTCAAGATACTTGACCATTTTGGGAGTGAGCACGTCGGACACGACGCCCTCTCCAAGCGAGAGGTACAGCGCCGCTGACGGCGTTCCCCTTTGCGCAAGATAAAAGTCCTTATCAAGCGTGAAGAGCTTGCCGCTATCCTTTGTTCCTATGTAATTATCGATGAAATGAAGAATACCTTCAAATACGTAGTCATCGTTATATCCCTTGATAACGATCTTCTTATCCTTGACTCCTATCGCGAACGATGCCACAGGGCATTCAAGCTCAGCTGTCTGTTTTCGGTTGGTATTGCCGAGAAGTATCTCGTAGCTTTGATTGGAAACGCCCTCTGACGCGTTATCCGCGGTATAGTCGCCCGCAACACCTACCGTGCATCCTGTCCTTTCGGCTATGGCGAGCCTGAGCTTATCGGCGAAAACACCGTAAAGCGCTGAGGCGTCCTCAGGACACACGATAGTGAATTGCGTGCTTAACTGCTCGAACGGATTTACGTCGGGAACGGAGTTATCTTCTGTTTGCTCGTTCACATTACCGCTGTCAACAGGGGCGTTTCCTGAGTTATCCTCGGGTGTTTCCTTGGTGCAGGCTATGCACATGAGCGCCAAGAGCATAGCAATAATTAATGCCAAAATCTTTTTCATCCGTTCCTCCTTTTTGTTCCGTTCGTATTGTGTTTTTTAATTACTCAGACAGAGGCAGTACCTTTACGCTTGCCGTTCTGCCGTAGTACATAGTTCCGTCAGCACCCATCAAATAGGGTCTTACGTATATGTTGGTATCAAAGTTGCTATTGGGGATATTGCTTATCTCGAGAAGAGCAAAGTAGTAGCCCTCCGAGGCGTAATACTTTTCGTTTCCTGACTTAACACAGGAATAAACTACAGGCTCTTTAAGAAGCGTGCTGCTTACGTTCGTTCCCGTATTCGCCGTGGGATTTCCGTTTTCTATGGATATAGAGAAGCCTATGTTGTCGTAAGAAGCGTTGTTGACGATATCCGCGTCGACCTCAACGAGAACTCTGATGTCCGTGCTAACGCTTTGAGTGGTAGCATCAGACCTTACCTGATAGCCTATCTTACCGAACATATCCTGCCTATGGTCTGTTCCCTTGGGAGTGATAACGCAAACGTCAGCGTAACCGTCGTATTCCCAGTCGATTCCGTAAGCCGCTGCCACTGCCTTGTTAACAGTCAAAGCTCTTACGCTATCGTAAGCTCTGTTGAGTGTACCCGAGCAATTCTTGGGCGACTTTATATCGTTGGAATGCGCGTATCTGTACGCCTGAGGATCAGCGGAATCCTTGGTGATAAACGTACCGCCGTAGATATAGTAGTACTTATCGTAGCCTCCGTTATTATAGTGTCCGAGAAGTCCGTAGGTCGTAGCCGCTCCCGTCTTTATAAACGTACCGCCGTAAATATTGACCTGTCCGTCCTTCGAGGATATACCCGCGCCTATACAAGCGGCAGTTCCTGCCTTGATAGTTCCGCCGTATACGTTGACAGCGCCAAGCTTTGTTCCATGAGTTCCGTTGTTATGTCTTACGGCAAAAGTCGCTGCCTGAGTCGTCTTTGTCTCGATATGACCGCCATAGATATTGACTGTTGTATCCTGAGCCTGAATAGCGAACATTTCGGTAGACTGCGCACTCGTACTGTCTGCAATCACATTTCCGTCATAAATATTAGCAACGCTTCCCGCGTTTCTGAAGAGTATAGTAGCACTTGAGCCGTTAGTCTCGATATTGCCTCCCCATACATTGAGCATCATAATGCTATTAGCAAGAGTATCAGTAGTTATAGCGAGTGCCGCTCCTGTACCGTTTCCTGCAAGTATCTGCGTTATCCACTCGCCGTTTGCGTCCTTGGTACTGAGGATATCGACGATCATAGTAGAATAAGCCGCCTTATTGTATATTGCCTTTCCTGATGACGCGGCAGCATTTAGTACTGCGTCATCTATATAGAGGTAGATGTTATACTTTGTATCCGACGTAGCAGTACCCACATTTCCTACGACGTAAGAACCGCTCGAGGTAAGCGTGGAATCAGCTATGTAAACCTTTGCGTCGCTAATTGCTTTATCGTTATACACGACGCTTCCGCCGGTGCTGGTAAGCGTACAGCCGTTGAATATCTCAACGAGCAGAGTTGCGTTTGTTCCATTGTTGTAAATAACGTTTCCAGCCGAAGTGATAAAAGAATCGCTTATATTAACAGTAGAGTCAGCTGCGTTGCCCGTGTTCTTGAAGAAGTTGGTGTTGCCGCTGATAGCCTTATCTCCCTTAAGTCCCTCTATGCCGATCACGATCTCGCAGTTAGCTCCCGAGTTGCTTATAAGCTCCGTCGAGGTTGATGTTATCTTGGAATCCTTAATAATAGCCTTGACGTACGAATTTGCGCCCGAGTTGATGATAAACGTATTCGAGCCCATATTCATCGTACAACCCACAAACGTCATCTCTATGTGACAGTCCGCCTTGTTGCTGTTCATAAAGTGAGCGGACGAGGTGAACGTGGTGTTCTCAAAGTACGCCTTCATCGTTCCGCCGATACTAAGGCTTCTCATAACAACGCCGCTCGTTGTGGTGATATCTGCGTTCTTAACGCTTATATTGAACGTGGTGTTCTTGGACACCTCAGCGCCGTTTGACGTGACCTGCTGATTGATAAACGTCTGTCCGCTCTTGGACTTAATAGTCGCGCCGTCCACGTTGATGTTCATCACCGCGTTTGTGCCTCTCGCGTCGAATATAACGCCGCCATCAGCGGTCGCTTCAAGGAGCGAGCCTCCGCTGACGTTTATATTGAACGTTCCGTTGCCGGTGTTGTTGAATATCTTACCCGTGCTTACCTTAAGCTCAGAGCCGTTCTTGATATTTACAGTTACGGTAGCCGAAGCGCTCATAGAGAAGATGTGCGTAGTGGTCGTGTTTATCTTTGCTCCGTCAAGATAGATCATCTGAGTTGAGTTGTTATCAATAGTCCATATCTTATCGCAAGAAACGGTAGTGCCGTCGGTATTTTTCTTGAGGAACTGTATCTCGTTCTTGAGAGTTACCGCCGTCGGATTACTTGTTCTGAGCGCTATCACATATCCCGACTTAGCATGCGTCGTAAGAATAACGTTATCGAGCGTCAGCGTAGAGCCGCTTCTGGGGTCGAATATATTTCTCGGATTTCCAGCGTCTCCGTAAAGCGCGCCGCCCTCAAGCACCTCAACGTTTACGTTCCTGAACGTCACCTTACCGTTATCGGTATCGGGAAGCATCCAGTTTGACGTGTCACCCAACATATTTATCTTAATGGTGGGGTTAGAAGAAAGCGTGGAAGAAGGAGAGTACGCCTCTATGGTAACGTTTGCCCTGACAGTGCCGAGATTCGCGGTCTCGGTTATATCTTTAGTTACGTAAAACACGTAGCTCCAGCCGATATTGTTTCGTCCGAGTCCAAGCGCTGTCTTTGCCTCCGCCAGAGTCGCGTAAACAGGATAAGCAGGCGCTCCCGCGGGCTTAGTTCCGATAAACGCGTGTGTTACGTAGCTCGTGGTATCCTCCTGCGCGTCCTCACCGAGCATTTCCTCGATTATC
>JAZSNX010000083.1:0-9793 GCA_045536665.1 Eubacteriales bacterium | reverse complement strand
AGCTTAATCGCCGCAGCAACGTTTGTGCCGCTGGATATTCCGCACATAATTCCTTCTTTAGAGGCAAGCTCCTTAGAGGTACGTATCGCTTCCTCGTCCTTAACTATACAAATATCGTCGTATATGTTGACGTTAAGGATCGGTGGGATAAGTCCGTCGCCTATTCCCATCTGAATATGTGTGCCTATCGAGCCTCCCGACAGTATTGCCGCGTGCTCGGGCTCGACCGCCCAGATCTGGATATCGGGATTTGCCGCTTTAAGTACCTCTCCGATACCCGTGATAGTACCGCCCGTTCCTATTCCCGAGCAAAAGCCGTGAATAGGTCCGTTCACCTGCTCAAGTATCTCGACTGCGGTCTGCTCTCTTTGTATCTGAGGATTTGCGGGGTTTTCAAACTGCTGAGGAACGAAAACGTTCTTATCCTCCCTCTGCATTCTGAGCGCCGTCTGCATACATTCCTCGATACACTCTCCTATATTTCCGTCGTCGTGAACGAGAATAACATCAGCACCGTAGTGCTTTACAAGCTTTCTTCTTTCCTCACTTACCGAGTCGGGCATTATGATGACTGTTTTATATCCTCTTACCGCTCCTACAAGCGCAAGTCCTATTCCCTGATTTCCGCTCGTAGGCTCAACGATAACCGTGTCCTTATTGATAAGTCCCTTATTCTCAGCGTCAAGTATCATATTATACGCCGTTCTTGTCTTTATCGAGCCGCCGATATTAAGTCCCTCAAATTTTACAAGCACCTCGGCGCTATCCTCATCGCCCATGCGGGAAAGCCTGATGATAGGCGTTTTTCCCATAGCGTCAAGTATGGAATTACAAATCATATTATCTACCTCTGCTTAACAGTTTATGTTATACCCGTATATTATACCATTAATTCGTCGTATTTTCAACAGTTTCTTGAATAAAAACAAATATTTCTCAAAATCAAGTCTTTTTGCGTGAATGCGATGCGCATATTTCATCATTTATCCTTGTAAAAAGCTTACGCACACCCGAGCGATAATATGGCTGAGGTATCAGCGGTCTTTTATCGACGTCGTATATGATAGCTCCCTTTATGCCGATAATAATGGGCGAATTTGTCGAGATAACAAATTGCGCTCCCGTATACTTTGAGGTATCGTAAACAAGAGAGGCGAATGCCGCTGTCTCCTCGATCGACATTCCGCACTCGGGCATTTCGATAACGTATATGGCGTTTTTCTCCGTAAGCCTCTCTTCATATAGCTCAGGCATACTTTTCATACCGCAAAATTCAAAGCTTGAGCGTATCTCTTCCATCTCATTGGTTATCTCTTGCTTACCGATATAAATACATTTATATTTTCTTTTCTTGTTCTTTTTATATTTCACGCTACAGCGTCTGAGGTAGGAGTTTCTATGTAGCGGAAGATCCTCCGGCAACGTATCGGGCGCGCCAAGCGCTGCCGCTATGACTCTCAACAAATAGTCGAGCGGTGTGTTGCTTGAGCCGCAAAACAGCGTTATTCTGCTAAGGCTTATCTTTTCTATCCCCTGACGAGGAAAAAACTCAAAGGGTCTGGTGCTTTTATATCCGAGAGGCATATCGGTCGTATGCTCAAGCGACGTAAAATAGTCAAGCTCCCTATCATACGACGGAAGCTCTATTTCTTCAATAAACATATAATTACTCAACACGGGCAGGACCGAAGATCCTGCCCGTGTTCCTTTTTTTATTATTTCACCGAGAAACGGTATTCTGTTGTATAATCGTACTTCTCATCGGGTCTGAGCACGCAATTGGTAAAATTACCGTGATTTATACTGTCGGGCATATGCTGTGTCTCGAGACACAAAAAGGTCTGGGGACACTGGCGGTATCCGCCCTTGAAGGGATACTTCTCGTTCTTAAGGAAATTACCCGTATAGAACTGAACACAGGGCTGATTTGTATAAACGCTCATTACTCTGCCGCTGACGCTGTCATATAGCTCCGCTCTCTTGACAGGCTCTTTTGTCTCGCCGCCAACAAAATTGAAGCAGTGGTCATATCCGCCCGCAAAGTTTATCTCATCACAGTCAGTATTTATATCTCTTCCGATCGGCTTGGGAGTACGGAAATCAAACGCAGTTCCCACAACGCTCTTAAGCTCACCCGTAGGAATAAGGCGCTCATCGGTGGGAAGGAATGTATCCGCATCGAGCATAAGCTCGTGGCTATGTACGCTTCCCGACGCGTATCCGCCGATATTGAAATAGCAATGGTTTGTAAGATTTATGGGCGTTGCTTTATCTGTGGTGGCCTCGTATCTCAGGACGAGTCCGTTGTTATTCGTAAGACGGTATGTTACCTTTACGTCAAGATTGCCGGGATAGCTCTCCTCGCCGTCGGGAGAGGTCGTTCGAAGCACGAGCACGGGCTCTTCGCCGTCAATAGGCTCTGCGTCCCATACCTTTGAATCAAATCCAAACTCTCCGCCGTGAAGATGATTATCGTTGTTATTGATAAAAAGATCGTACTTCACGCCGTCAAGCGTAAATTTACCCTTGTTTATTCTATTACCGAAGCGACCTATAAGCGCTCCCTGATAGCCGTCTCCCTCGACGTAGGATTCGATGCAATCATATCCGCCGACAACGTCAGAAAAACAACCGTTTTTGTCGGGAACTCTGAGTTCTGCGATAGTTCCGCCGTACGTGAGAATCTTTACGGACATTCCGTTTTTGTTCTTAAGCGTATATGCGTACACCTCTCTGCCGTCTGCAAGTGTACCAAAAAGATATTTCTCTATACTCATTTTTAATCTCCGTATCCGTTAGGGTTCTTAAGCTGCCAATTATATGCGTCTCTGCACATATCCTCGATATTGTTCTCTGCTCTCCAGCCAAGCACGTTGTATGCCTTTTCGGGATTTGCGTAGCACTCGTCTATGTCGCCCGGACGGCGCTCAACTATCTTGTAGTTTATCTTGATTCCCGTTGCCTTCTCATAGGCGTGAACGATATCAAGCACGGAATATCCTATTCCTGTTCCTACGTTGAAGTACTCTATTCCCGTTACAGTCTCAGCTCGCTCAATTGCCTTAAGATGCGCCTTGGCGAGGTCGACAACATGGATATAGTCACGCACTCCCGTGCCATCGGGAGTATTGTAGTCGTTGCCGAATATAGACAGGCACTCGCGCTTACCCGAAGCTACCTGTGTGACATAAGGCAAGAGATTGTTCGGAATACCCTGAGGATCTTCACCGATAAGTCCGCTCTTATGCGCGCCTATGGGATTGAAATAACGAAGCACCGAAACGCTCCATTCGTTATCAGCCGCAAAAACATCCTTGAGTATTCTCTCTATCATAAGCTTTGTCTCACCGTAAGGATTGGTGGTAGAGAGAGGAAAGTCCTCGGTTATCGGAACACTCGCGGGCTTGCCGTAGACAGTCGCGGACGAGCTGAATACTATCCTCTTAGCTCCGTGCTTTTGCATTATCTCACAAAGGTTAAGTGTTCCAGTTATATTATTGTGGTAATAGAGCAGAGGCTTCGCGCAGGACTCTCCGACCGCCTTAAGTCCCGCAAAATGGATACAGCTATCGATATCGTTCTCGCAAAAGACCTTGTCAAGCGCATCGTAGTCAAGAAGGTCTACCTCGTAGAATTTAAAATCCTTACCTGTTATCTTCTTTACTCTTTCGAGAGACTCAGGCTTGCTGTTTACAAAATTATCAACAACTACAAGCTCTCTTCCTGCCTCGAGAAGCTCTACCATCGTATGCGAGCCTATATATCCCGCACCGCCTGTAATAAGAATAGCCATTTACATTTACCTCTCTATATATTCTCGTTGAGTTTATCGGGATAAGTTCCGTTTTCAATAAGCCCCGCAAGGCTGGTTACAACGCCTTCTCTATCCTCTTGGTATGTAACGCCGTACCACTTGTCCTCACAAGCGTAAGCCTTTACCGTGCAAATGCCGTCTGCCATAAACTCTCCAACGGACATCGGGAGATAGCACTCTCTCTTTATGTTGCCGTCGTCGTTTGAAAGGAACTCCACAAAACTCTTGTCAAGCTTTTCAAACACATCGGGAGTAAAGCCCCAGCAGTTCATCGAGACTATTGTATCGAGCGGCAGCTCAACGTCTCCGTCGTCGGTATTGCAAACAGCGATATCGCCCACTCTGCTTATTTTTGTCATCTCGTTTATGCTCTTGAGATGACCGTCCTCGACGGTGCAAACACCTCTTGAAACTGTACCGTTCTCGGTAAGCGTATTCTTGAGTATGTAACCCACCATACAGTACTCAGCCTCGCCCGCGCTCTTAAGGTGCTTTGAGAGCATCTCAAACGCGCCTCTGCCATAGAAATCATCGGCATTTATAACAGCGAAAGGCTCGTTTATAAGCTCTCTCGCGCTAAGCACAGCCTGTGTCGTTCCCCAAGGCTTTACTCTGCCCTCGGGTACGCTGAAGCCCTCGGGAATATTCTCAAGCTTCTGGAAAGCATACTCGACCTTGACTTTTTTCTCAAATCTTTTTCCAATAGTCTCTCTGAAAAGCTCAAGATTTTCCTCCTTGATGACGAAAACTATCTTATCGAAACCGTTTATAACTGCGTCGTATACGGAAAAGTCTATGATAAACTCTCCGTTCTTGGTTATCGGATCAAGCTGCTTAAGCCCTCCGTATCGTGAGCCCATACCTGCGGCAAGTATTAGAAGTGTCATATAAAAACCTCCAAAATATAAGTTCTTTGAATATTAATTGTACCATTTTAGTTATGTTTATAGAATACCTTTTCGCATATATTTACATTTTGTTTACAATTATCATTGCAAATCTATTGACAAACATATATCTACATGTTATAATTAATTGTCTCATTTGAGACAGTTTGTTTGGAGGTGTGATATGGAACGCGAGTTGCTTTATTCCTGTATACGAAAAAACCGAATACTGATGAGCGCAAGCGAAGAAAATATCGAAAGATACTTCTCTGACGGAAGCGTTTTCGTTGAATGCTTTCATTCGGGTCAAGTGATCTATTCCAAGGACAGCGCAAGACGATGCGTGGGAATGATCATAAGCGGAAAGGCGACCTGTGAGCCGTTTGGAGCGAAGGATAACGCTCTTCTCAGAATGATGTCGGAGAACGACACCTTTGGCGTTGCCAATCTCTATTGCGAAAGTGAACCATTCCCCAGCGTCATCACCGCAAAGACAGCCGTCAAGGTGCTGTTTATCGACGGAGCTGCGTTTTGCGCTCTCGTTGAGAACGATACGGCAGTGCTCAAGGCTTATCTCTCCTTTATGAGCGACAAGATAGTATATCTAAACAAAAAGATATCCACTCTCACCGCGGGAACAACAGAGAAAAAGCTTGCCGCGTATATCGCAAAAAACTGTGATACCGATATGGGTTTACCTACGGTTTCAATGTCAGCCCTTGCCGATATGCTCGGTGTTGGCAGAGCCTCCCTTTACAGAGCGCTCGACGAGCTTGAGACCCTCGGTCTTATAAGAAAAGACAAAAAGTCTATTACCGTCATTGATAAAAATGCTCTTTTAAGTTATACTCAATGCTAACCGCAAAAGAGATTTTTATATATTTACCCAAAGAAAGGAAACAATCAAAATGAAAAAAACAGCAACAAAGATCCTATCCCTCGTACTCGCACTTCTTATGCTCGTAATATTTACGGCATGCGCAGATACACCCACCGACCCTCAGTCCCCCGATAACGGCGACGGCACGAACACGCCTAAGGCATCTGTGGCTCTTGACCTTACAAAAGAGTGGGAAACGCTCAACGGTGAGAACACGCTCGTTCAGGGCTGTCTTGTAGTAAACACCGCCTGGGCGGCTGCTCACCCCAATGAGCTCGCGAGATTCCTCGCTGATTACAGCGCATCCGTTGAATACGTCAAGAGCGGTAGCGACGACGCTATCAACACAATAGTAAACGCTGGCGTCCTTCCTAATGCGGCGGTCGCAAAGAAGGCTCTTCCCGGCTGCAATATCTGCTATATCGCGAGCAACGATATGAAGCCCGTTATGAATACCTTCTGCGAAAAGATCTACGCTTATGACGCAACCTCTATCGGTGGCAAGCTCCCCACCGACGAATTTTTCTACACCGGTACGGGTAACGCCGCTGATGCTAACAAGACTGAAGAGATCAAGATATACGCCCTTAACGGAACAACCGCTTTAGGTATGGCAAAGATCATTGAGGACGATAAGAACAATGCGACCGATATGAACTACAACATTGAGCTTCACGCTACCACAAAAACTATCCCCACAACTATCAACAAGGGTGAGTGCGCGATCGCGGCACTTCCCACAAACGTTGCAGCCAAGCTGTTTAACGCATCCAACGGTAAACTCCAGCTTCTCGCTATCAACACTCTCGGAGTTCTCTATCTGCTTCAGAATGGAGATCAGGGTGTGAAAGCTCTCGCTGATCTGAAGGGCAAGACCATATACCTTCCCGGTCCTGCTACCAATCCCGAATATATCACAGCCGCGCTTCTCACTGGCGCGGGTCTTGAGGTCGGCAAGGACGTTACACTTGACACTACGACCTACAACAGCCCCGACGCTCTCGCTACCGCGTTCGCGGCAGGACTCGCTCCTCTCGCCGTACTTCCCGAGCCTAAGGTGACTGTTGCGTTGAGCTCCGCAAACGCAGGCTGATAAACAAGAACAAACTATGAAAGGAGACGGATATGAAAGCGAAAAAAATACTTTTTGGCGTGCTTAAGACGGTCGGCGTTGCTCTTTTCTGGATAGCCGTTTGGTGTCTCGTCTCCTTTCGGGTAAACAGCGAGCTGCTATTCCCCACACCCATCTCGGTGATAAAAGCTCTTTGTGAGCTTATCGTTACAGCTGAGTTTTGGTTAACGGCGGGCACGTCGCTGCTTCGAGTAGTCGCGGGAATTATGATATCACTCGTGGTAGGCACACTTTTGGCTGTTGTCACAGAGCACTCCAAAATATTAAGCGCGCTTCTCTCCCCTATCCTCGCTGTCGTTAAATCGACACCTGTGGCTTCCTTTATCATACTGGCGCTGCTGTGGATAAAGAGAGATACACTCCCCCTTTTCATAACCGCGCTTATAGTTGTTCCCATAGTATGGTCGAATGTTTCGGAGGGCATACGGTCGGTAGACAAGAGCCTTATCGAGGTAAGCAAAATATACAGATTCACACCCGCAAAAAAGCTTTTCAAGCTTTATGTTCCCTCAGTTGCGCCCTTCTTTATGGCTGCTTGCCGCTCATCGCTCGGTATGGCGTGGAAGGCAGGGATATCCGCTGAGGTGCTCTCAACTCCTAAGAACGCTATCGGTACACAGCTTTATTTCTCAAAGACATATCTTGAAACGCCCTCGCTCTTCGCGTGGACGCTGGTCGTGATAGTGCTCAGCATTATTATCGAAAAGCTTTTTGTTTGGGGACTTGAGGCGCTCGCGCGCAAGCTGCGTGCCGTGAGGAAAGGAGCGAACGATGTTAAAGCTTGAGAACGTAACGGTCAGATTTGACGATCAAACTGTGCTTGACGATCTATCCTTCTCCTTTGAGAAAGGTAAGATATACGCCATAACAGGCGCGTCGGGCATTGGAAAAACAACTCTTGTAAACGCTATCGCGGGGCTTGTTCCGTATAAAGGAAATATATCCGTCGGCAATACGCGAGTAGGTTATATTTTCCAAGAGCCTCGGCTGTTCCCTTGGATGACCGCTCTTGAGAATGTTGAATGTGTTTGCGACGATAAGCAGAAGGCACTCAAATATCTTGAGCTTTTGTTGCCCGACGGCGCTGATAAATACCCCGACGAGTTATCGGGTGGTATGAAGCAGCGAGTATCTATCGCACGCGCGCTTGCCTATGAGCCAGAGCTTCTTTTGCTCGACGAGCCCTTCAAGGGACTTGACGAGGATACAAAGAAAAACGTCATACGTGTCGTCTCGGAATTTCTCAAGGGGAAAACCGCGATACTTATTACTCACGACAAGGACGAGCTTGATATGTGCGATATAATATACCGAATAGAGCATGCTCCCGTAACCTCTCTAACCAAGGTAAAAAGTGGCAGCTTCGATGCTGAATAAAGCAATACACAAAATGTCAATACTCCCGATAAGAGGCACTTCGGTGCTAAACTTACGGGAGTATTTTTTATGTATTACAATAAAGTTGAAATATGCGGTGTCAACACCTCTGAGCTCAAGGTGCTGACCGACGAAGAAAAAAAAGAGCTTCTATTGCGCACCAAGCAAGGTGATGAGGACGCAAGGCGAGAGCTTATAAGCGGAAATCTGCGTCTTGTACTGAGCGTAGTTCAAAGATTTACGGGCAGACGCGAAAATCTTGACGACCTATTTCAGGTTGGCTGTATAGGTCTTGTAAAGGCAGTTGACAACTTCAATATCGAGCTTGACGTAAAGTTCTCCACCAATGCCGTACCGATGATAATAGGAGAGATACGCAGATATCTGAGAGACAATAATTCTATACGCATCAGCCGTTCTTTGCGTGATCTCGCCTACCGCGCTCTCCAAGCAAAGGAAGAACTGATACGTGAAAAGGAATGTGAGCCGACCGTCAACGATATAGCCGCTCGCATAGGTGAGCCAAAGGAAACGGTAGTTCGCGCGATGGAAGCCATAGTTGAGCCAATATCGCTTTATGAGCCTGTATACAATGACGCGGGCGGAGACTCGATATACGTTATGGACCAGATAAGCGACACGTCTTCCACCGATGAGATGTGGCTTGAGAACATTGCACTCAAGGAAGCGATAAAGTCGCTTGACGAGCGTCAACGAACGATAATCACCCTGCGCTATTACAAGAACAAAACACAGATGGAGATAGCCGAGGAAATAGGTATTTCGCAAGCTCAGGTCTCTCGTCTTGAAAAGGGCGCGCTTGAGAATATGAGGAAAAAGATATAGAAACAGCGGCAGGAGCTTGATCGCTCCTGCCGCTTCTTTTATACGTCCATTTTTTTGATATAAGATATTGGAGATACAACGGATGCCGCGATAGCGGTTATAATGATCTCGGGTATCATATAAAGTCCGTTGTAGAATATCGAGTAAAGCAACGCGAGTCCCTTGCCGCTGAATACGGAAAGTATCTTCTCGCCAATAGCGTAAAAGCCCTCCTGTGAGAAGAACCACTCTGCCCAAGCGCCGTAGAAGATATATCCCGATATTATGTGGCAGATATATCTGAGCGACAGCGCGACGACTACGCCAAGTACTATCGCGAGCACCTTGCTTTTGATACAGCCGCGGAATATACCTCCGATACCAAGCACGGTATAAGCAATGAGATAATCGATCACGATTATCGCAAATGCCACCCAAATTCCCATATAATCGTCGGACGTGGGAGTAAAGAGAGCAAGCACTGTCTTGCCCATTATTAGTGATATGATGATCTGTATTACGGAATACGCAAAGGACGCAAAGAAGCCCCACTTGAGTCCGTACATATAGGATATCACAACGATAGGCAGCATACTTGCCACCGTAAAGCCTCCGCCAAACGGCAGATTGAGAAATGGAATGAATTCGCAGACTATGGCAAGCACAGCGGCGAACGCCAGCATAACGGCAGACACCGTCAGCCTTTGAGTTTTGAACGTAGCTTTCATAACTACACCTCCTAAAAGAAAATAATACGAAAACCGCACGGAAATCTCCGTGCGGTTGAATATAATTCCGTATCTTTTCTAAGGTCGGAAACCAATCTCCAAGTCGGAGGCCAAGCGGTCTTAGGAAGACAAACCAAATGATCAACTCCT
>JAZSNX010000147.1:0-5847 GCA_045536665.1 Eubacteriales bacterium | reverse complement strand
ATTAAAAATGAAGACGGAAGCATCCTCGGCGGTCCCGTATATTACATAAAGAAGGCGTTCAAGGGCACGTTCGGAAAGATCCTCTCGGGCTTCTTCGCAGTCGCTATCATTCTCGCTCTCGGCTTTATGGGCTCTATGGTACAGTCCAACTCAATTTCCGAGTCTATCAGCACTGCTACCTCCGGATTTTTAGCGCCTTGGATCATCGGCATAGTTCTTGCGGCCATCTGCGCTATAATCTTTATCGGCGGTATCCAGCGTATCGCGTCGGTCGCGGAAAAGATAGTTCCTGTTATGGCTGTCGTTTATCTCATTATCGGTATCGTTATCCTTTGCATTAACATAACAAGAGTTCCCGAAACCTTCGGTATGATATTCAAGTACGCGTTTATGCCTCAGGCTATTATAGGCGGCGGTATCGGAGCGGCTATCAAGGCAGCCATAAGTCAGGGTGTCAAGAGAGGTCTGTTCTCCAATGAGGCAGGTATGGGTTCAACTCCCCACGCTCACGCGCAGGCTGTCGTTGAGAAGCCCCACGATCAGGGTGTCGTTGCTATGATAGGTGTATTTATAGACACATTCGTAGTTCTCACCATTACCGCACTTGTTGTTATATCCACACTTTATACGGGCAACGGTCCTCTTGCGGGCGCTGACATCATCAATGCGGACGTTGCGTCTGCGGCGGGTCTTACAAAGGCAAATCTTATGCAGACAGCTGTCGGACAGGCATTTGGCAACGCAACGCTCGGCAACATTCTTATAGCCGTATGTCTCAGCTTCTTCGCGTTTACCACTATCATCAGCTGGAACTTCTTCGGTAAGCTGAACGTACAGTACCTCTTCGGTAAGAAGGCTACCGTGGTTTACTCAGTCCTTGCGATAGGCTTTATCTTCCTTGGCTCTTGCTTCCCCAACGACCTCGTTTGGGAGCTTGCCGATATGTTCAACAATATTATGGTCATTCCCAACGTAATAGCTCTCGTAGCTCTCTCGGGAATAGTCGTCGCCGCTGTCAAGGCAGGAAAACTCAAAAAGCAAAAAAAGAATAAATAATTTTTAAAAAAGTAACCGTTCACGTATAAAAATACGTTAACGGTTGCTTTTTTTTTGTTGACAAAAGCGTAAATTTTTGGTATAATATGATTTACTGAAATATTTTAGGAGGAAAACAAATGAAGTTTTATTGCACAGATAATGAAAATGTCTTGCAAGAGCTTAACAGTACCCGAGACGGTCTGACTTCCGAGGAAGCAGAAAAGCGACTTGCCGCTAACGGCAAGAACAAGCTTGCAGCCGCTAAGGGTAAATCCATCATTCGTCGTTTCTTCGAGCAGCTTGCCGATCCTATGACGATCATTCTTCTCGTTGCCGCCGCTATCAGCGGAGGACTTGCGGTATACGAATCGTTCGCTCACCCGGGTGAGGGCGAGGGCTTTGCCGACGTTATCATCATTCTCGCCGTTGTTCTTATCAACGCCGTTCTCGGTGTTTATCAGGAAAGCAAGGCTGAGAAGGCAATTGAGGCGCTTCAGGAAATGTCCGCGGCTACCTCCAAGGTGCTTCGTGATGGCAAGATACAGATCATTCACAGTGAGGACCTTGTAGTCGGTGATATCATCATCCTCGAAGCAGGCGACGCCGTTCCCGCAGACGCGAGAATTCTTGAGAACGCGAGCCTCAAGGTTGAGGAAGCGGCTCTTACGGGTGAATCTGTTCCCGTAACAAAGTTTATCGATATAATCAATCTTAAGGAAGGCGAGAAGGACGTTCCTCTCGGCGACCGAAAAAATATGCTCTATATGGGCTCAACCGTTGTTTACGGACGTGGTACAGCGGTCGTTACCGCAACTGGTATGGAGACAGAGATGGGTAAGATAGCGGACGCGCTTGCTTCCGCCGAGGAGGGTGAGACACCTCTCCAGATAAAGCTCCATCAGCTTTCAAGAATACTCACATGGCTGGTTATCGGCATATGCGTTATCGTATTTGGCGTTCAGCTTATCCGCCACGGCTCGTTCAACTTTGAGTTCGCGCTTGACGCGTTCATGATAGCTATCTCCCTTGCTGTTGCGGCTATCCCCGAGGGACTCGCGGCAGTCGTTACCGTCGTTCTCTCTATCGGCGTTACCAATATGTCCAAGAGAAACGCTATTATCCGCCGTCTTACCGCTGTTGAGACGCTCGGCTGCGCTCAGATAATCTGCTCGGATAAGACAGGTACGCTCACACAGAACAAGATGACCGTTGTCGATCACTTCGGTGAGAACGAGAACGATCTCGCTTGCGCTATGGCTCTTTGCTGTGACGCAGAGATAGATACCGAGGGCGCTGTTACGGGTGAGCCCACAGAGGCGGCGCTCGTTGTTTGGGCTGACAAGCTCGGCTTTAAGAAGTACGACCTCAAAGAGACTTCTCCCAGAGTTGGCGAAGCTCCCTTTGACTCGGGCAGAAAGATGATGTCCACGGTACACGCTATTGAGGGCAAGACCGTACAGTACACCAAGGGCGCTCCCGATGTTATCATAGGAAAGTGCACGTATTACCTCAAGGACGGCAAGCCCGTCGCTATGACCGAGGAATATAAGGCAGAGATACTTGCCGCAAACAAGGCAATGGCTGATAAGGCGCTTCGTGTGCTTGCTTGCGCTACAAAGGCTTGGGACGCGCAGCCCGAAAGCTTTGACGCTGAGTATCTTGAAACAGAGCTTTGCTTTATGGGACTTTGCGGAATGATAGACCCCGTTCGTCCCGAGGTAAAGGACGCTATAATCGAGTGTAGAGGCGCGGGTATCCGTCCTATAATGATCACAGGTGACCACGTTGACACCGCCGTTGCTATCGCCAAGGAGCTTGGTATCATCAACGAGGACACCTACGCTATCACAGGCGCACAGCTTAATGATATGAGCGACGAGGAGTTTGCGGAGAAGTTCCAGAGCATCAGTGTTTACGCTCGTGTTCAGCCCGAGCATAAGACAAGAATAGTCAACGCTTGGAGAGGCGCGGGCTACGTCACCGCTATGACGGGTGACGGCGTTAACGACGCTCCCTCTATCAAGAGCGCTGACATCGGCGTTGGAATGGGTATCACGGGCACTGACGTAACCAAGAACGTCGCTGATATGGTGCTTGCGGACGACAACTTCGCTACTATCGTCGGAGCTGTTGAGGAAGGCCGCCGTATCTACGACAACATCCGTAAGGCTATTCAGTTCCTTCTCGCTTCTAACCTCAGTGAGGTGCTTTGTATATTCATAGCAACGCTCATAGGCTTTAAGATACTTGCCCCCGTCCACCTGCTTTGGATCAACCTCGTAACTGACTGTCTGCCCGCTATCGCGCTTGGCCTTGAAAAGGCAGAGCCCAATATAATGAGAAGAAAGCCCCGTTCCGCAAAGGCGGGAATATTCTCCGACGGTATGGGCTTCAATATCGCGTATCAAGGCGCTCTCGTAACCCTTCTCGTTCTTGGCTCTTACTTCATTGGACACCGTATGGAAACAGGACTTTGGTGGGCTGCTGATATGAACAGCGCGCACGGTATGACAATGGCATTCCTCACGCTCTCTATGGCAGAGATATTCCACAGCCTTAATATGCGCTCCGTTCGCGGAAGCATATTCACACTTCCCTCTATCAACAAGGTACTGCTTCTCGCTGCTGGCGGCTCGCTTCTCGCAACGACACTTGTATGTGAAATTCCCTTCCTTGCGAATGCGTTCGGCTTTACACACGTTGATATCACGGAATACCTCATCGCTATCGGTCTCGGACTTGTAGTTATCCCCATAGTCGAGATAGTAAAGTTCATTCAGAGAAAGACAAGCAAAAACTAAACCAAACATTTACGGCAGACTCCAATGGAGTCTGCCGTTTTTATCAAAAAACAATTTTCAAAAGTCTTGACAGTACAAATTAAATATGGTATAATAACAGATGTTGTAAATATTGGGATGTCGCCAAGCGGTAAGGCACCAGACTTTGACTCTGGCACTCGTCGGTTCAAATCCGGCCATCCCAGCCAGAAAAAAGCACTTGCGTAAGCAAGTGCTTTTTTCAACGAAATTTGCCCTGCGGGCAAGTGAAATAGCTACGCTGTGAAATATTTGCTACGCAAATGTGAAATATTCGCTGACGCGAATGTGGGCAAATTTCATTTCACATGGAGACCAATGGGAGCCATATTTCACAATGTGCGACAGCACATTATTTAACATTCGCCGCAAGACGAATATTTCACTAAATCCTTCGACTCTGAAGTTTTTCGAAATTTTGTAGATGCATTTCGGGCTTTTCGGGTCTGTAGACAGATTCGAACCGGCGAAATGCATTTTTTGCTATAGATTCCCAACAGAACGAAAACTGTGGACAGATTCGGACTACCACACAGTTTATAAAGCCTCTAAAAACGCCGATGTTCAAGGATTGTTTACAAAACTGTAGATGCAAAAGTATTTCGGATAGATTCGGACTTGCGAAACGGTTGAAATGTTTACAAAATTGTGGTATAATAAAGACACAACGATGAAAGGAGTACGGGTATGCACTATTCTTCAACAAATCGCCTTCAAGATTTTGAGTTTCACGATGCTGAACTATCACTTATCTCTTGGGAAGATAACCGTTTAGTTGTTTCCGCTAAATATTTGAACGTTCATAAAGACGCCGCACCAAACAATGCAGATGCAGATATGGAAATATCCGAAGCTCGTATTACTTTTAGCGGGTTTCAAATAAAGGAATTCGAGCCAAGCCGCACTTGGAAAACGGACGAAAACGGGAACTCTTATACGGATGATCCTTTGATTATTCACACCGGCGCAATTGCTCGCAGCATGTTTGAAAACGAATTGAAAAATTCAATTACGGTTATGGGCATAGCTTTGGAAAATGATATCTACGAACTTGGTGCGCTTGGAATTGATCCTTATTTTTCTGTACGTTTCCTCTTTTCTGATGTTGAGATAGAGTGGGATGATTATCGCAAAAAAGCATGGTACGAATTACATAAACAGTATAAAAAAACAATCACCTTATCAACTCCAAATGGAAAATCTGAACTTGATGCGCACATTATCTGCCATGACGAAGATGTCTATTCCTATGATGGCAACAAAGTGGAAGGGCCTTCTGTTTCGGTAGGTATCAAATACGGCGAAAAAGAATTTTGGGGACACGGCAAAGATTATCTTTGGACAGACGCTTTTGCTGACCTTCAAAAAAAGTTACCGAACAATGTTAAGATACAATGTTGCTTGACTTGCCGTCACGGAAATATGTGTCCTGTTGGAAATGAACCCGGAGAACTATTTTGCACAAAAGATGTGGTAATTACTCAGAAAAGTGACCTGTTTTTTTATACCGAGGATGATGACGAAAGAAAAAGCCGTTCCCGTGATTGTGCCAACATTTGCGAAAGCTATCAGGAGCAAACAAAAGAACATTTTACATACAATGACTATCTGCTCCATTTTGAATAATTACATAGGTTGTCGTTGCAAGCATGGCGTTAAAAGCCCGGTAGGTCGCGGATACTTTTAACTCCCATCATTGCCAAAAAATTACTGTACCCTCTACAAAATCGGTGTGCATCTAAATTAACCACACACAATTTTACATCTAAATCGGACACACAACCCAGAAAAAAGCACTTGCGTAAGCAAGTGCTTTTTTCAACGAAATTTGCCCTGCGGGCAAGTGAAATAGCTACGCTGTGAAATATTTGCTACGTAAATGTGAAATATTCGCTGACGCGAATGTGGGCAAATTTCATTTCACATGGAGACCAATGGGAGCCATATTTCACAATGTGCGACAGCACATTATTTAACATTCGCCGCAAGA
>JAZSNX010000154.1:0-2704 GCA_045536665.1 Eubacteriales bacterium | reverse complement strand
GTTGATCATTTGGTTTGTCTTCCTAAGACCGCTTGGCCTCCGACTTTCGGGTTACCATAATATATATAACGCCCTCGCGTCGGCGGGAGCTTGCCTTTTGTGCGGTATGACGTCAAGTGACATAGCAAGGGGACTTGAGAGCTTTTGCGGAGCTTGCAGAAGAATGGAATATAAGGGAAGCCTTGGCGGAGCTGACGTCTATGACGACTACGGTCACCACCCCACAGAGATAGCGGCAACGCTTTCGGGCGCTAAAAGACTTACAGAGGGACGGCTGTTCTGCGTCTATCAGCCGCATACCTATTCAAGAACAGCGGCGCTTATAGATGAGTTTGCCTTGTGCTTTCACGATGCCGATAGAGTAATATTCGTGGATATATACGCCGCGAGAGAGACCAATACCTTTGGAGTCAGCTCGGAGGGGCTTGCGCGCCTCGTAGGAGAAAAGGCGGCTTACGCACGTAGCTTTGAGGAGGCGGCAAAAATGCTCTCAGATGAGCTTTGCGAGGGAGACGTAGCCGTCGTTATGGGCGCGGGAGACGTCTATAAGACCTTCGACTATATGGAGCTTGATGATTAAAGGAGATAAAAATGAGCGGTTGTAACGGATATGAGGCAATAGCGAGAGCTTACGATAAGCTCAACGCCGAGATAGACTACGAGGCTTGGGCGGATTTTGTTGAGCGTTGCTTTGATAAGCATCTTGAAAAGAGACCCGAGATAGTGCTCGACCTTGCCTGCGGAACAGGCAGAATGACAAGAGTACTCGCGCATAGGGGCTATGATATGATAGGCGTGGACGGAAGCGCCGATATGCTATCCCGCGCTATGGAGGAGGAGAGAGAGGGAATACTCTATCTTTGTCAGGATATGCGTGAGCTTGAGCTGTACGGCACTGTCGGCGCGGTGGTATGCTGTCTTGACAGCATAAACTATCTGCTTGATATCAAGGACGTAGAAAAAACGTTTTCGCTCGTACATAATTATCTTGACCCCGACGGACTCTTCGTGTTCGATGTCAATTCACCGCATAAGTTTGAGAACGTCTATGCCGATAACGCATACGTGCTTGAGGACGAGCTGGACTACGGAGACGGAGACACAGCCCTCGTTTTTTGCGGTTGGCAGAACGAATATGATAAGGAGAGCCGTATATGCGACTTTTATCTCACGCTTTTTGAGGAGAGCGAGGACGGCAGCTATACACGCTCCGACGAGCATCAGCAGGAGAGATGCTATACGAAAGAGGAGCTCGAGAGCGCGCTCGCTAAGACGGGAATGGAGCTCGTCGGCGTATACTCGGATTTTGAGTTCAATACACCTACCGATACCGACGACCGTTGGTACATCGTAGCAAGAGCAAAGAAGAATTAATAATAAAGGAAAGTAAAATGGAAAATAATAAGACACAGGCAAGCATACTCCGCGCTATGACGGCAGATGGAAGCGCGAGAATACACGTTATAAATTCAACGGCTATCGTAAACGAGGCGGTGGCTATACACAAAACGAGCGCGACCGCTACAGCTACGCTCGGCAGACTGCTGACGGTCACCTCTATGATGGGCTGTATGCTCGGAGAGAAGGACGATAGCATAACCGTCACCTTGGGCGGCGACGGACCGGCGGGCAGAGTCATCGCTGTCGGTGATTACTACGGAAACGTAAGAGGCTATATACAAAATCCCGACGTGGACGTGCCCCTCAAATCTAACGGTAAGCTTGACGTCGGCGGAGCTGTCGGAAAGGGACTGCTCACAATAATCAAGGATATGGCGGGTACAGAGCCTTATACGGGCTCTATACCGCTCGTAAGCGGTGAGATAGCCGAGGATATCGCCGAGTATTACGCTCATAGCGAGCAAGTGCCGACAGTCTGCGCGCTTGGTGTGCTCGTGGATACCGACCTCTCCTGTAAGAGCGCGGGCGGTATACTTATCCAGCTTCTGCCGTTTGCCGCTGAGGAGACTATCGCGGCAATAGAGAAGAATATCCCCAAGCTTGCGAATATATCGAGAATGTTCGATAAGGGACTTGACAATAAGGCTATTGCCGACGTAGCTCTTGAAGGTATTGAATATGACGTTTTCGATGAGCTTTACGTCGACTATAAGTGCAACTGCTCAAGAGATAGAGTAGAAAAGGCGCTCATAACGCTTGGAGAAAAGGATCTTTATGAGATGCTTGAGGAGCAGAAGAGAGAGGGGAAGGCAGACGAGCTTGAGGTGTGCTGTCGCTTCTGCGGACGTAAAGAGATATTTACCCGTGAGAACATCGACGGAATGGTGAAAAAAAGCAAAAAATAAATCAAAAAAATTTGAAAAACAGTATTGACAATCGGGGCATAATGTGGTAAAATATGTAGCGTTGACGATGCGGCAGGGTTTGAAAGAGCCACGCGAAAAACTTTTTGAAAAAGTTTTAAAAAAGTTTTGAAAAAGGTATTGACAAACCAAAGCACTTATGATATAATATCAAAGTCGCCGCAAGAAACGACGTATGGGAGCATAGCTCAGTTGGGAGAGCATCTGCCTTACAAGCAGAGGGTCATAGGTTCGAGCCCTATTGTTCCCACCATACGGCCCGGTAGTTCAGTTGGTTAGAACGCTAGCCTGTCACGCTAGAGGTCAGGGGTTCGAGTCCCCTTCAGGTCGCCATATTTGCCTCTGTAGCTCAGTTGGTAGAGCAGGGGACTGAAAATCCC
>JAZSNX010000161.1:0-2180 GCA_045536665.1 Eubacteriales bacterium | reverse complement strand
TCTTCCTAAGACCGCTTGGCCTCCGACTTCTGTGCTTTCGGGAGAGGCAGAGATAGAGATATTTGCCGTAGGTGAGGGTAGCTTTCTCGGTAGGATAAGCGCGGAGGTGCAGACGGACACGAGAGAAAGTCCGCTAAAGGTCAGGCTCTCAAGGCTCGCCAAGCAGATAAGCCGTCTTGGTTACGTTGCGGCGGCGCTCGTCGCTCTCGCGTATCTGATAAACTCCTTTGTTATCGACAGCGGCTTTGAGTGGCAGCTGATACAAGGCAAGCTATGTGACGTTCACTATCTTTTGCAAGAGCTGCTCCATGCTTTTATGCTTGGGCTTACCATTCTCGTTGTTGCCGTTCCCGAGGGACTTCCTCTTATGATATCGGTGGTGCTGTCGTCAAACGTCAGACGTATGGTGCGCTCAGGCGTTCTTGTGCGAAAGCCTGTTGGAATAGAGGCGGCGGGAAGTATGAATATACTTTTTACCGACAAAACCGGAACGCTCACGGTTGGAAGGATGAGCGTTGGCGAGATAGTGCTGTGCGACGGCAGCAAGCATAGTCTGCCGTCTCTTAAGAGGCGCGCGCCGAGCGTCGCTCGGCTATATGCTCAGAGCTGCGCGTACAATACCGCCTCAGTAAGGTCTCAGGGCGGCGCTGTCGGCGGAAATTTTACCGAAAGGGCGCTGCTTGAGTCGCTCGGTAATGACGCGCTCCCGAAAGACGTCACCGTGCTCCGCCGTCTGCCCTTTGACAGTACCATAAAGATGTCAGCCGTCCGTGTGCGCGAGGGTCGTGAGGAATACGTTCTCGTCAAGGGAGCGCCCGAGAGGCTGATGCCGCATATGCGCCGTTTTATCGCGGACGACGGCGCGCAACGAGAGATAGCGCCGCACATAGGACGGCTTTTGAGGACGATATCGGATATGTGCGATGACGGCAAGAGAGTGCTTCTCATAGCGGTAGCGAGTGAAATGCCAACGGCGCATAGCATACCCGAGCTAACGCTCGTGTGCGCCGTATCGCTCGCTGACCCGTTGCGAAAGGAAGCGAAGGCGTCGGTCGAGGAGCTTCGAGGAGCGGGCGTGGGTGTTGTTATGATAACGGGTGACGCAAAGCCCACGGCTGCGCGTATCGCTAAGGAGAGCGGCATTATCGGGGGCGAGAGACGTATGGTCATCGACAGTGACGAGCTCGCGAGAATGAGTGACGGAGAGCTTGAGGCGGCATTGCCTCGCCTTGCCGTGGTCGCAAGGGCGTTGCCGACCGACAAGAGCCGTCTTGTGAGGGTAGCGCAGGGCGGGGGACTTGTCGTTGGAATGACGGGCGACGGCATCAACGACGCGCCCGCTCTGAAGATGGCGGACGTCGGCTTCTCTATGGGAAGCGGTACTGACGTTGCCAAGGACGCAAGCGACGTGCTCATACTTGATAATAACCTCGCTTCAATAGTGCGAGCGGTACTGTACGGCAGAACGATATTCAAGAGCATACGTAAATTCATAACGCTTCAGCTGACGATGAATTTTTGCGCTGTTGCGGTTTCGATGATAGGTCCGTTTATCGGTATCGACTCTCCCGTGACCGTCGTTCAGATGCTTTGGATAAATATAATTATGGACACACTCGGCGGTCTTGCCTTTGCGGGTGAAGCGCCGTCAAGGCTGTGTATGCGTGAGCGCCCAAAGCGCCGTGACGAGCCCATACTCAACCGATATATGGTCGATCAGATAGTGCTGCTCGGCGGCTTTACCGTGGCGCTGTGCCTGTATTTTCTGCTCTCGCCTACCGTTGCGTCACATTTCCGTTACTCGCACGACAAGATATATTTGCTGACCGCCTTTTTCGCGCTGTTCATATTCACCTCAGTGCTCAACTGCTTTAACGCTCGATGCGACCGTCTAAGCTTTTTCTCGGGACTTACCAAAAATAAGGTCTTTATAGCTATAATGGCTTTGATATGCGTCGTGCAGATAGTCTTCATTTACCTTGGCGGTAGCGTGCTCCGTACACTCCCGCTTACAGTCTCGGAGCTTCTTTATACGCTTGCACTGTCTTTGCTCGTTATCCCCGCGGAGTTTTTGCGTCGCTTTATCTGGCGCTTGCGCGGCAACAAATACGGCTTTTAGGATAAGCGGGAGGCGATTTTTTTGAGGGGAACTTCTTAAAAGAAGTTCCCCTCAAACTCCC
>JAZSNX010000041.1:0-10600 GCA_045536665.1 Eubacteriales bacterium | reverse complement strand
TCGTGCAAGGTAAAAGATATCTAATCAGGGTCTTGCTCTCACCACGAGAGCTTGTTATCAGAAAGGAGAAAATATGGACGATATGAATTCTACTGAACTCGCTATCGAGTACGCCATAAGCAACGAGCTTAGAAAAATTCTTGCTCTCGCGCTTGAAACTGGCGACCTCGATAAAGTCATTGACTACATAAAGCAAGCAGTCAAGGACTAAAAAAATGAGAGTAACCCCCAACTTGCAAAAGCGGTTACTCTCAAACAATAAAGGCATCGGGGAGAACCCTGCTCCCCTTGCCTACTTAGTATATCACATTATTTTATTTTTGTCAAGGAGATTTTTATGTTAGACTACGAAATTTTAAATTACAAAATTCAATTTATCCCAAAAGATGAAAATATGTCTTTCGAGCATATGACCGACACGGAAGAAAGTGCAATTGCGTTTATAAAAGAAAATCGACACAATTGGAAACATTATCGACTATTAAAATGTCAAATGGCAATTATAGATTTTTAAACTAAAAGGCAGGCGGTAAATCCGTCTGCCTTTTGTAAGTTATGTATGCGATTTTTCAACAGGATAAATCTCATGATCAGGATCGATCCAAACAACATAAAACACGTTCTCTGTACGCACGCCCCAAAGACGAGCTTTACCATCAATAGCAAATGAATAAATTGAATCGTGTTCCCTATGTAAATTTAAAATTTCAAATCGTTTTTGCGCATCTTTTATAATAGCAGTAATTTCCTTTTCACTGTTCTTGGGGCGCTTCTTTCTACCTGAATTATCAGATAAAATTTCAGACCATTTCATTCCTTCAAAAGATCTTAACTTTAAAATTACATCTTTTAAGCTTTCACCATTAACAGCTATTCCCCATTTTTCGTGATCAACATCACACTTTGAAAAAGCCCATATAGGTGTCTTTTGATAAAATCCATCCGCTAATGAACTACGAGGATGTTTTCCCGAATTAACCTCAGCACTTTTAGGTTGTTTACTTACTTTAGACTGATATATAGCAGCAATATATTTCTCTTTACAGCCCGCCATAATACTCCTGCATAGTGTCCCTGGAAATTATAACATTACATTTTTCGCCGGGAGCATATCCTTCCCTCGCTTCTTTCCACGGTCTTTCACCATGAGTCATATCACTCAATTCTTGTGAAGAAAACTCTTTATAATATTCCAATACACTTCTTATTGTTTCTTCCTGTATTTCTTCAAGCGTATAATCAGAATATGCTGACAAAAAAGATGCATCTACCAAAAACATTCCCCTATGAGCATTAAAGAGCTCATGACAAACAGGACCGTTTGCCCACGCTTCAAATTCTTCATTGAAGAGAGGAACGCCATCCCAAGCTAAAGACCATGCCTGACAATAATAAACTAACTTTTGAAGTTTTACTGTAGTCATCTCTCCAAGCTGAGAAAGTATAAAATGCGCAACGTTAAAAACATTAAGCATAATAATTCACCCTTTCCTTTTCTTACCGTCTATTACCTTCTATTACCTTCTCTACCCATAATATAACATATAGTTATATTTTTGTCAAGTATTTTTGTTACTAAAATAAAAATTAAAATCAATCCCTCGGATAAAGCTTTATAAAATCATTTGCAAAATAGCTATTCTTGAAAATGAAAAGCTTGAAAATTGTTTTCATTAATTCAAAAAGGCAGACGTTTGGTCTGCCTTTCGTCGTACAAGCAAGCCCACCGAGAAAATCTCGGTGGGCTTTATTGCATTTAGCGATATCTTCGAGTTAAGCTTGATAATTAATCAGCATTCTCAATGGAAGCTACGTAGTACTTCATTGTACCGTCAACCTCAGCACTGAGAACAACGATGTCCTTACCGTAAGTCTCAATATCAAGGTCGGTTGTAGACTTGATCATAACATCGCCATTCGCGTTGTAGTAGGTGTACTCACCGGAAACACCGTTAAGTACATAATAGATGTTATTGTCAAGAACGTCAAAGTAATCGTTATTATCAGCTTCATCGGTGTAAGTAAGAATGGTCTTCTGCTCCCCGCCGTTAAAGGAGATGATCTCATAACCCGTATCTGTAGTTACCTTTACGAATATGGTATCACCAACGTATCCCTCGACCTTAGCGTCGTTCTCAAGAAGGTTGTATACTATCTCGAAGTCCATATCATAAATAGCTACGCTGCCAACCGCGTATCCGCCAACGAAGCCAAGAGCACTCTTGTTGTTGAATGTCTTAACTACGTTACCGTTTCCGTTAATAAGTACTTGAGACGTAACGGTAGAAACGAGGTAGAGATCGTCGCCAACCTTATCGCCGATATTTGCAAAATCCATATCCTCAACGTAGTCGAGAACGGACTTGATCTTGCCGTTGTTACCGAGAACAACAAATTCCATAGCTGTTTGGCTCATATCAATATTCTTGTTAACGATAGGAGCTATCAGCGCGAGATTCTCAAACTTGTCGGTAAACTTATTGTTGTCGTTGTCCTCGTCGTACATTCTATAGTTAGGAATAAGAGTAATGACGGAATAGTCAAGCTTTACTTCCTTAGCCTTTGCGTTCTTAGCGGATATAACGAGAGTTACGAGATCGTACTTAGCGTTAGCGTCGTAATAGTCGAACTCGGTTGCGTCCTCATCAAGCGTGTAGTTGTACTGAACGAAAAGGTCACCGTTGTTAAGCGCGAATATCTTAATATTCTTAGCATAGGAAGGAGCTGTCCAATGAGATACCTCATTAAACTCAAAGTCATAAACGATAAAGCTGTTGCTATTGATCACATAGTAGAACTTGTCGTTCGCATCCGTGATGCCCTTAACCGCAACATACTCGGGGATATCCATCTTCTTCTCGAGCTTACCGTCATCGTCAACCGTATAGCCAACATAGTTGTAGATCACGAGATCATCGCCAACCTTATAAGGAGCAGCGGGCTTATAGCTCGTTGTCACAACAGACTCGCCTGTTGCGTCGTAGAGGATGTAGGAAGGATCGCCCGCATTTTCACCAACAGGAGTGTTGGTTACGAGATAAACGGGAGTTGTGGGGAACGTCTCGATCGTGTACAAAACAGTATCGGTTGTCGTGAACGTAGAAACGACCTTACCTGTGTAGAGGCTCATTATCTTTGTCGTGATAGAGCCTGTCGCTACATCAGCTCTTGTGAATACAAGGAAGTAGGTATTGGACTTCGTTGTGTCAATAACATATCCGTCAAGCTCGGATACGTTGTTTGCCTCACCATATACATCTGCGGAAATATCATAATCAGCATTAAGAATCTTTTCGATCTTAGTGCCCTTCGCTCCGCAAGAGGAAAGTGCCATTACAAGCACGAGCATTACCGCAACGGCAATAGTGATTTTTCTTTTCATAAAAAACCTCCTGAAATTATAATATTTAAAAAGCCTTTTTTAAGTGATATATGCTCTTCTCACCATGGCTTTTTTTCGATGTTAAGCGCCGAACAGACTGTTACTCCGGCATTTGTTCAAGCAAACGCTTATTGAACTCCTCGGCGGTGTTATATCCGAGCTTCTTCTGACGGTTATTCATTGCCGCTATCTCAAGCACGACCGCAAGGTTTCTGCCGGGACGCACGGGGACTGTGATAGAGGGGATATTTATTCCGAGAATGTTCTCAAACCGCTCGTCAAGTCCGAAGCGCTCATACTGCTTTTCGGGATCCCAATGCTCAAGATTTATAACGAGGTCGATCTTCTCCGTTACCTTTACCGCGCCCATACCGAAGATCCTTCTTACGTCGACTATTCCGATACCGCGAAGCTCTATATAGTATCTTATCAGCTCAGGCGCGCTTCCTACCAGAGTTTTTGCGGAAACTCTCTTGATCTCGACCGCGTCGTCCGCTATAAGTCTATGTCCTCTTTTCACAAGCTCGATAGCTGTCTCACTTTTGCCTATTCCGCTATCTCCAAGCATAAGTATTCCCTCGCCGTACACCTCGACAAGCACGCCGTGAAGCGTGATACGTGGCGCAAGGCTTGTATGCAGGCTTGCTATAAGAGCCGCTATAAACTCACTCGTTCTCTGCTCCGTAAGCAAAAGCGGAACGCCGTATTTCTTAGAAAGCTCAAGCATTTCGTCAAACGCCGTAAGGCTTGAGGTAAGCATAACAGCCACGGGCTCAAGCTTGAGAAAGCTCTCAAGACGGAGCATTCTCTGAGTTGAGGACAGCTCTGAGAGATATTTGTTCTCCGCTCTTCCGATGATCTGTATCCTGCGAGGGTCGAACAGCTCTACAAAACCTGTCAACGCAAGTCCGGGTCTATCCACCTCGGTGGTAGATACCTTTATATCAGACGCTGCTCTCGGCAGATAGATCTGCTCTAGCGAAAATTCGTCGATTATGCTTTCCAAGGAAATACTATATTTGGACTTCACTGCCGACCTCCTATACTATCATTTTTTTCATTATATCACAAATATCGCGAAAATGGAAGAGTTTTTTCAAAAAAAATTAATATTTTCTTAAATGTTTTTTTATTTTTCCCAACCTTTACTTTATTCACACGCAAGTCATAAATATATGCTACAATTATTATAATTGTTAACTTATTATTTATGGCTATTATTTAGTTCAGCAAAAAGAGGTCTGTAATGAAAACTATTTCCGCAAAAAAAGCATTAAGAGGAATGTGCGCTTTTATCGCGCTCATTTTCTGCATATTATCTTTCAGCGGCTGTAAATCCGCAAAGCTTACTCCATCAAAGCTTGCGCTTACCGAGGTTGGAAAGGTAGGAGAAGAGACGGTTTACTACGAGGAGCTTTACTATCTCGCCTCCGCTTACAAGACCGAGGGTATGTCGAGTGAGCAGCTTTGGGAGCTTATCAACCAGAATATCATCACTAACCACGCAATAATCACGCTTTGCCGTGAGCTTGGCGTTGAGTATGACGAAAAGCAGCTTGAGGATGATATTCAGGCTTACGTTGACAATATCGTCACGACCGATTGCGGAAGTGTCTCCGCTTACCGCGACGCTCTTAAGCAGAATTTTATGACTGACCACTATATGCGCTTTGTCGCAAGGACCGATCTGCTTTACGAGAAAGTGCCCGAAGCGCTTGCTCTCAAGGGTGAGGTCATCTCCGACAAACAGGAGTTTACCGAATACGTTAACGAGAATTTCATCAGAACGTGGCACTTTATGATCGCCAACAACAAAGGTGACAACAAGGTAAAGAACGCTCAGGATATTCAAGCGGCTTACGAGGCGCTCACCTCGGGAAAGACCACGATCTATAAGCTCACCAGCGGAAAGTACGACCTACCCAACGGCTCTCAGAATGAGGACATTATGATGCCCGCTGACGGCTACGCCTTTACAAGGGGCAATATGGACACCGTTTACGAATCCGCGGCGTTCTCTCTCAAGGTCGACGAATACAGTAACGTTATAATGACAAAGAGCTCCCTCGCAAACGGCGAATACGTTGACTGCTACTATATCATTCAGCGTCTTTCGCTTGATGACGAATATATAGACGACAACTACAACGAGCTTTACGACGACTACATAAGCGCTATGGCTGTTCAGAAGCTTGACAAGGTAAAGGAGAGCCTCACCTTTGAGTTGAACGACTTCGCTAAGAGTCTTGACATCTTGGCTCTTGAGAGTGTTGGTGTCGGCACGGACGTCGGCGCGATAATCATTATATGCGTAAGCGTTCTCGCGCTTGCCGGTGTTGTGGTTGCTATCGTGCTCTGCGTTCGTCACGTAAAAAACAACAAGCGCTCAAAGAAGGGCAAGCGCCGCATAGCAAGCAAGAATATCAAGCTTCCCGCGGGAAAGAGTAAGAAAAAATGAGATCTCGGGCATTTAGGCTGAGCGCGGTATTGCTCGCGCTCGTAATTCTCGGCTCTACACTTCTCTGCTCCTGCTCGTACAAGGCTATTGAACCAAGCGAGGAGGATATGACCGTGGTCGGTCAGGTAGGCGGCATTGACGTATATCTGGACGAGCTTCGTTTCGTTACCGATACCTACCGAAAGCTTCTTATCTCCCGATATGGCGAGGGCATATTTGAAGGCGCGGAAAAGGACAAGTACCTCGCTATGCTAAAGGAGCTTGTATATACCAACATCACCGCGAACTACGCTACTCTCACTCTCTGCAACGAGGCTCACATAGGACTTGGAGAGGATGCCGTGCTCAAAAAGGTAGAGGAGCAAATGCTCAAGACGGTTGAGGCGCTCGGCGGCATTGGCGCATACAAAAAATATCTCAAGGAGAACTGTCTTACGGACAGACTGCTCCGCTTTAATACTGAGATAGATATACTCCAGAACGAGCTTATGTACGTCTACATTGACGATATAATGCTAATTGAGGACGACGACCAGAAGGTCGGCGACATCATTATGGACGAGTTTATTGCCATAAGGCATATTTTCGTTTCTCGCGATACCGAGAACGCATATGACAAAATATGCGCCGCCAAGGCTCGCATAGCTTCGGGGGAAAGTCTTGCTTCTCTTATACCCGAGCTTGACGAGGACTCGGATATGAATACCGACGGTCTTTACATACTGAAGGGATATATGACAGACGAATACGAGAGCGTTGCCTTCTCTCTTGACATCGGAGAGAGCTCGGATATAGTCGAGGACCAGCACGGATATTATATCATAGAGCGATTTGAGATGGACTTTTTTGAGGTGGCAAGACGCTTTGACTATCTCAAGAAGCTTTATCAGACCTATACCTTTTATTCTATCATTGACCAAAAGCAAGCCGAGCTCGTCTTTGTTCCCACACAGGCAGGAGAGAGCTTTATGGCTGACCCCTTTAAGTAACCATACAGATTTTCTTTTGTGAGGTCTTTTATGAGTAACCCCCATGCGCATATGCGTTACCGCAGGAGCGTTTACAGAAAAAGAAAAATCAGAATAATCGTTATAACCACGCTGTGTGTCGTTGCCGTGCTTGCGATCGCGTTCGTTATTGTCGGAAATATGCTTGGCAATAAGGTCGCGAAGCGTACGGATAACCTCGGCTCGTCCGACAAGGGCGTCTCAACTGACTCCCATACTGTCGTCAAGAACGCGGACGCGTATCCAATAGAGCTTTTGGCTGACGGCTCAACTCTCGACGGACGGGTATCAAGCGCCGTCAGAAACGGCTATACGGACATCTGCTTTGACGTGACCGATGGAAACGGCTCTCTCTTGTATGCTTCGCCCGCCGCGCAAGCGCTCGGAAAGCAGGCGAACAGCTCGGAGCTTCGCTCGCTTGAAAACATAGTTAAGATATTCAGCGACAAGGGAGCGTACTCTATCGCGGTATTGCGAGCAAGTGACCTTGAGAGCGACAACGATCTTATCAGAAGTGCCGCTATCGGCTATTACGCCGCTATCAGCGCTGAGCTTCTTCGAGCGGGTGTGAACGAGGTGCTTATCTCGGTAGGCGAGATACCCACAGAGCAGTACGGTGAGCTTATAACGCTCGCGACGGAGGTACATAGGCTATCGCCCGATAAGGGATACGTCGGTATTTCCCTGCCTGTCGAGGTCTTCTCAAGCGAGAACAACGACGACCTTGTTGCCTCTATATGGGGCGCGTTTGACTACCTCGCCGCAGACCTTTATTCAGACGTGGACTACGAGGGCGACGTTGCCGCGGACATTGGCGCAAGGCTTGGTACTATGCTTTACGACCTTCTGCGCTATAACGTGCGCGCTCTCATCCCCAACACATCCGATACCGCGCTTATGTCGGAAATAAAGGAAGTTGCGACCTCTGAGGGTGTTAAGAGTATTCAAGTAATGCCTTGATATATTTTAATTTTTGACGGAGAAAAAACAAATGCAAAGAGAAAAATTTTCATCGCGTCTCGGCTTTATTCTGCTGAGCGCAGGCTGCGCTATCGGCGTAGGAAACGTATGGAAATTCCCCTATCTCGTAGGTGAGAACGGTGGTGGAATTTTCGTCCTTATATATCTTATCTTCCTTGCCATTATGGGTATTCCCGTAATGACTATGGAGTTCGCTATGGGTCGCGCGGCGCAAAAGAGCCCTACAAAAATGTATCAGGAGCTTGCTCCCCAGCAGAAGTCTTGGCGCGCTCACGGTATAATCTGCTTGATCGGTAATATCGTTCTGATGATGTTCTATACATCGGTCACAGGTTGGATGCTTCAGTATTTTTGGTTTATGGTGACCGGAAAATTCGAGGGTATGAGCTCTGAGCAGATCACCGGCGTTTTCGGCGAGATGCTCTCCAAGCCCTGGACACTTCTTATATTCCTCGCTATCGTCATAGTTGTTGGCTTTGGCGTTTGCGCGCTTGGACTTCAAAAGGGTATTGAGAAGGTCAGCAAGTTTATGATGCTTGCTCTTCTCGGTATTATGGCTGTACTGATCGTCAACAGCCTTTGCCTTGACGGCGGTCTTGAGGGAATTAAGTATTATCTTATACCCGACTTTGGCAAAATGCGTGATATCGGCGTTGTAAAGGTCATATCAAACGCTATGAATCAAGCCTTCTTTACACTTAGCATCGGTATGGGAAGTATGGCTATTTTCGGAAGCTATATTGGAAAAGATCGCTCTCTTATGGGTGAGGCAACGACGGTCGCTACACTTGACACGTTCGTCGCGTTCAGCGCGGGGCTTATCATTCTTCCCGCCTGCTCGGCATTTGGCGTTGAGTATTCCGCAGGTCCTCCCCTTATATTCCAGACGCTTCCCAATATATTCGCGAACATGTGGGGCGGACGCTTCTTTGGCAGCTTATTCTTCGTATTTATGTCGTTTGCCGCTCTTTCAACTATATTCGCCGTTTTTGAAAATATTCTCGCTTGTATCACGGATCTCACCGGCTGGGAACGCAAAAAGGCTTGTCTTATCGCGGGTATCGGGCTGTTCCTGCTCTCGATACCATGCTTGTTAGGCTTCAACGTGCTCGCAGGCTTCCAGCCTCTTAAGGACGGCTCTAACATACTCGACCTTGAGGACTTTATCGTAAGTCAGATAATCCTCCCTCTCGGCTCTCTTCTGTTCGTTGTATTTTGTACTTGGAACAAGTTCTGGGGTTGGGATAAGTTCGTTGCGGAGGCAAATACCGGCAAGGGACTGAAGGTCGCGAAATGGATGCGCGTTTATATGAAATTCGTGCTTCCCATTATCATTCTTACAGTGTTCGTGCTTGGAATGATCTTCTATTGGATCTAAAACGCTTAATATAAAAAAGGACAGTACCGCTCGTTGCATCTGCTTTATCGCAGGCGCGCCGCGCGGTACTGCCTTTTTGTATTTATTTTGCTCAAATGTGATTCCAAACCGTAGTCTTTGCCTCTATACAAGCGTCGATGACGAGAACGATCGACAGCGCCATAAGCTCATCGCTATCAAAGGCTATCCTTATCTCCTGTCCCTCTCCGTGCTTCGACACGCTCGCTATTGTTCTTCTGCCATTCTCTATCGCATATTCATCCTCAAAATTCCCACGGACTCTCCAATCAAGCTCAGTGACCTTATACTCGTTTTTGAAAAGAAACTGTCTTTCGACCTCGGCTACCGTATGGCTTCCCATATTTATCGTATATCTCGGCAGCACCGACGTCATCTTCTGAGATATGAATATCTTCTCGTTTCCAAGCATATCGAAAATATGAAGCTTCTTTCCCCAGCTTTGTATCTCACCCTCTACGTAGTACATTTTGTTTCCGTTAGCGTCGTACACGTAAAAATTATCATTCCAAGAAAAACTCTTTTGATCCAAGTAAAGATTCATTCTCTCCTCCGAGCGTCTATTTTTGAGCGTCTTGTACTGTCCTTGTGATAAGCGCTCTTACGTCCTTACTAAGAATAGTATACTCCTCTTTTGCGTTTTTGTCAACCTTAAAAAGATAACCCTGATTATTTTTGACCACGTAAACGCCGTCATCCCAAAGATAAACGGTATATGAATCGTTTTCGCTTTCAAAGCGCAGACTGATGTCCCAAAAGCCCGCGTCCGAGCTCTTGGTATTGTGAAAGCTTACGTCGTCCGTAAGGCTAAGCACACGCTCCGCAAGCTCCTTTGCTTCTTCTCCCGTGAGCACAGCCTCGGCGGACGTTGGAAGCACGCTATCGTTATATGACGGGTCGGAAAGCACGACCGTGTCACTTTTATCAATACCGTCACGAGCCCTTGAAAGAAGCACTCTGCCCACTATAACATCGGTAAATATGACCGTGAAGATCAATATCGCAACCAATCCACCGCATATGGCGGACGCTATGACTATCGGTCTTGACGTCTTTTTTTGTTGTTTTTTCATTTTTCACCACCCTTTGACGCGCGCAGCGCGTTGAGCACAGCTATCACAGCCGCTCCGACGTCCGCTACTATGGCAAGCTCTATCGGAATGTCTATCCTGAAATACGCAAGTATTACGCCAACGAGCAACACGCCTATCTTTATTCCGAGCGACAGGACTATATTTGAGGTAGCAACTCTATGCGTATGTCTTGCTATGCGTATCGCCGTCGCAATTCTTTTCGGATCGTCGTCCATAAGCACGATGTCCGCGCTCTCGACGGTGAGAGCCGAGCCACATCCGCCCATCGCTATACAAGTCGGA
>JAZSNX010000175.1:0-18054 GCA_045536665.1 Eubacteriales bacterium | reverse complement strand
CTCTTCTTCACCAACTTCGGTAAGGTTTATATGAAAAAGGGATATCTCATTCCCGAGGCATCGAGAACGGCAAAGGGAACTAATATCGTAAATATTCTTGAGCTGTTCCCCGAGGAGAAGATAACCTCTATGATAAGCGTAGAGGGCTTTAACGAGGGAGAATACCTCACAATGGTAACCAAGAAGGGCGTTATCAAGAGAACGCTTCTCTCCGAGTATGAATACCAAAGAAAGAACGGTAAGATAGCACTTCGTCTTGATGAGGACGACGAGCTCGTGTTCGTAATGCATACGACGGGTGACAAGGAGATAGTTCTCGCTACAAGATACGGAAACGCCGTTAAATATACCGAGCAGAACGTTCGAGCTATGGGCAGAACGGCAAGAGGTGTTCGCGGAATCAGCCTGCGCGGCGACGACTACGTTACGGGTGTCGCTATCGTTGACGAGGAAAAGAAGCTCATAACTGTCACCGAAAACGGCTTTGGTAAGCGTACCGACTTCTCCGACTTCAGAGTAATGAAGAACAGAGGCGGATTTGGCGTTATCTGTCACAATATCTCTGAAAAGACGGGTGAGCTTTGCGGTATCGCTACCGTTGGAGACGAGGACGACCTTATGATGATAACCGACAGCGGAACTATTATTCGTACTCCTATCGCCGATATTCCCACGTATTCAAGAAGCGCGGGTGGAGTTATCGTTATGAGGCTTAGCGAGGGTCAGAAGCTCGCAAACTTCACGAGCGTGCCTCACGAGGAGATAGACGAGGCGGAAGAGACGGAGCAAGCTCCGAGCACCGCTGTAAATGAAACTGCCGAAGCCTCTGAGGAATAAGAACAAAAACAAGGGGAAGGCAAAATATCGCTTTCCCCTTGATATATAAGGAGTTTATATGAAAAAAAGGATAATCAGCGTAATTCTTTGTGCCGTTATGCTTTGTCTTGCGGTATCGTCCGTAAGCTCATGCTCAAAACCGCCCGAATATTCTCAGATAGAGGGTCGCTTCAAGGAGCTGGTAGAGGCTTCTTACGAGGTCAATCAGCTGCTTTTCGGCGAGGGACTGCCAACATATGAGAGAGTATACGAGGCTATGGACGAAGTCTATAAGATAGTCGGAGAGGACGGAACAACTACGTATATCTACTATCATTATATCGACGACGAGACCTACGGAAAGGTGCTTTCATATAAAAAGGGAGCTATAGGCAGTAAGAGAGAATATCTTCTGGTGCTTGCCGCTGCCGACGCAAGCAAGGGCGAGGCGGTGTATATAGATACTGAGACAGGCGAGCATTATTATGCGCTTGAGGGCTATACCGAGCCTGAATACGAGTTTTACTATACCGCGGCTGACCCCGATAATTACGATTTTGTAAGACACGATAGCGGATACCTTACGGCAGACGATATCAAGGCTAAGGCGGAAAGCGTGTATTCCAAGGATTATCTTGACACGTCGGTCTACGTAGCGCTGTTCACGGGAGCTGTGGCAAACGGCAATCTCAGCGGCTTTTCGGCAAGATATATCGAATATGGCGACACGATCGAGGGAGACGTCTATCTTATGATGTCAAACGAATATGAGCCGCTTATAGCAGAGACCAGAAAATTCGATTTTTCGACGGCAAGAGTCGTAAAACCGGGAAGCAAGAAGCTTGTGAATATAGAGGTAGAGACCTATCTCGAATCAAAGCCTGACCAAAGAGTGACCGTTCGTGTTACAATGGTAATGCAAGACGGACAGTGGTATCTCGACAGCGGAACGTATTAAAAATAAAAAAAGAGGCAAAAGCCTGCTTCTCATAAGGAAGATAAAAGCCCGACAAATCTCAAAAGCTTGTCGGGCTTTTATTTATTTTCTTCTTAAAAACTCGAGTTTCTATTTTTTTATTTTATACCTCTATTTTCCAACGCAGAATTTTGAGAATATTTCGGCGACGACGTCCTCGCCGATCCCTCTGCCGTCGACCTGTCCAAGCGCTGACATCGCCGTTTCTATTCCGATACAGCAAAGGTCAAGCGGAGTGCCCGCCCTAAGCTCCGAAAGGGAAGAGGACAGCGCCTCTGCCGCCTGCTCAAGAGCGGCAAACTGTCTCGCTCCAGTGACGACGGCATCGTTGTCTATATCTATGCTTCCGTCTATAAACATAACGTCCACCGTGTCCGCGAGCGTGTCAAAGCCGTAGCCCGTGGCAGTGCTTATCACGATGCATCTGTCAAAGCAAGCGCCTATCTTTTCTTGCGTCTGAGAATTGCTCATAAGGTCGGATTTGTTTATAAGAGCAACGCAACGCTCCTTCATAGGCGCAAGCCTTTCGATAAGCTCAAGATCATCGGCGCACAGCGCTGACGAGCCGTCGAATACGGCAAGTATGAGCTCTGCGGAGCTTATCTCATCAAGCGCGCGGTCGATCCCTATGCTTTCGACCTTATCGTCTGTGTTGCGTATTCCCGCCGTGTCGCAAAGCAAAAGCGTTGTGCTTCCAAGCGTTGCCTGTTCACGGAGTATGTCTCTGGTAGTGCCCTCTATGTCGGTAACGATTGCGGCATCATAGCCGAGTATCTTGTTATATACCGAGCTTTTTCCTGCGTTTGTTCGTCCGCATATGACCGTTGGTATTCCCTCTGTCACAGCGCGTCCCGTGCGATAAGTAGCTGCAAGAGACCCAACGTCGGCAAGTGAGCCTTCAAGCATGGCTATCATCTGTTCACGCGATAGCTCACTCAGATCCTCGTCGGGGAAGTCGATAGCGGCAAATATGCTTGTCATAACGTCGCGCAATCCGCTATATATCTTTTCCGTTCTTGCGTCGAGATTTCCTCTCATTCCCGAGCGCGCGAGGCGGAGCTGACTGTCGGTCCTTGCCTCTAAGAGATTTCCAAGTGCCTCGGCGCTGCCAAGGCTCATTTTGCCGGAAACAAAGGCTCTGCGTGTAAACTCGCCTGCTTCCGCCGCTCTTGCCCCCGCCGCGAGGGCGGCGCTGAGCACGCGGCGAGTGACCAAAGCGCCGCCGTGGCAGTATATCTCAACGGTATTTTCTCCCGTGAATGAGCGGGGCGCTTTGAAAACGACAGCCATTCCGTCGTCAATGCTCACGCTACTTTCAAATGGGGAAAATATCTCTCCGTAAGTCATTCTTGCGTGCTCAAGAGAGCGCACCGACGCTCCGCCTACGGGGCGAAATATCCTGTCGGCGATATCGATAGCCTCGTCGCCCGATATTCTTATCATTGCAACGCCGCCCTTTCCGAAAGGCGTGGAGATAGCGGCGATAGTGTCAATAAGCTTCATTTTTTACTTTTTACTCCAATAAAAAATCATAGGGAGCATTGCTCGCGGCAACGCTCCCCGTGTTTTGCTGGTCAATCAGTCAGCAGCCTCGATAGCCTCAATGGCATCGTCATCGCAATCACAATCGCAATCGAAGTCACAGTCCTCAAGAAGGTCATCATAAACTGTCTCTTCCTTATACTTCTTAACGAGCTTGTAGATAACAAAAGCAAGCGCGGAAGCAGCAGCTACAGCCGCAACAGAGATAACTATGATCTTTGTGTAGTTGGTTTTCTTTCTAAAAAGACGCATTTTTTTATCCTCCTTATATTGAAATATAAATAATTTCTTAATTATAGTATATCACATTTTTTAAAAATTGCAATAGCAAATAGATATTTTTTTAAAAAAAGTTTATATCAATACTATCCTAAGATAACGTCAAGACACATCATCAGAAGAAATCCCAAGGCAAAGCTGAGTATAGTTGTGCTTTTTTTGTCGGTTGAAATATCCTCATCAGAGGAGAAGCCATCAAGAACGGCGTATATCATCGCGCCAGCCGCAAAGCCTAAAAGATATGGGAGCAGCGGAACGGCAATGCCGGCGGCAAGCACCGTAACAAACGCGCCAATCGGCTCTACGACGCCCGAAAGCGCGCCAAGCACAAAAGCCTTCGGCTTTTTTGTACCGTTTGAATATAGTGGCATTGAAACTATAGCGCCCTCGGGGAAGTTCTGTACGGCTATACCTATCGAAAGTGCCATCGCAGCCGAAAGATGCGTGGCGGAGCTATCGCTGAGCACCTCGGCAAACACAGCTCCAACCGCCATTCCCTCGGGGAGATTGTGCAGAGCTATCGCAAAGCAGGTAAGAAAGACCTTTGGTATTTCCTTGCCGCCCTGCGCGACAAGCTTTTGCCGCCGAATTTCTATCAGACGGTCACACAGCAGAAAGAACAGTATTCCGAGGGTAAAGCCGAGCGCGGCGGGAAGCGCAGGGATAACACCACGCTGCTCGGCAAGCTCCATTGCGGGTATCAAAAGACTCCACACACAAGCCGCTACCATTACTCCCGAGGAAAAGCCCGATATTGCAGCGCGCACCCCCACGCTTGCCCGCTTGCGGACAAAGAAGACCATAGCCGCTCCCGCGAGCGTTCCCCAAAAGGGAATGAGTATTCCGTTTATTACGTGAATTAAAATTTTTTCTCCTCCTCTCCTTGTTACGCTATTAATTATGATATGCTACAAGGACGAAAGAGTGCAAGTTACAACAGCCACCGAGCTAAAGCTCGGTGGCGGTTATTTTCAGAATATCTTTTTCAGCTCTTCGATAACGCCGTTCGCGTAGTATGAGAAGCCCTCGTTGCTGGGATGTATCTTAAGATCTTGGAACATTTTTGCGTCCTGCGGGAGGAAGCCGTAGCAATCGATGACTGTCATATTGGGAATTCCTTCGGCGATCTCGTTGAATTTCTTTGCTATGTAGTCGAACGTTCCGACCGCTGTTGTTCTTTCGCAATTTGTTCTCCAAATGGGTGCAAGGGAGATTATTTTTGCTGTGGGATAGAGCCTTGCGAGTGTCTTATAAAACTCCTCGCTGTTTTTATCAAAGGTCTCCTTGTCAGTCAGCGACCAGTCGTTCGTGCCGTAGGCAACGCTGATAACGTCGGGGGTGAAATCCTCAGCTATCTTGCAAAGCTCGGGGCGGAACACCTCACCGCCTATGCCCTTGTTTACGGCGTCCGCGTCAAGGAAGTCGGCAATGAGAGAGGAATACGCCTTGGACGGACCTATTGCGTCGTAGCCGTGTGTTATGGAGTCGCCGAATATAAGCATCTTGCGGCTGTACGCTACGGGAACGAGAGATGCTCCGTCGTCAAGCTCAAGAGCGCAAATACGTGTGTCTACCGACCAGGGCATATATATGCAAACTGTCTTTTCGCCTTCACCGAGGTCGTAAGAGCCGCTTGCCGTCTTGTTGGAGATCTCCTCTCCGTCCTTGAGGTTGCCCGAGAGCATATACTTGAGCTCGCCGTCTACGAAAATATCTATATCAAAGAAATATCTTGACGAGGAGGGCTTTGCGAAAACGCTCAGCGCAAGTGTTTTGGAATCTGTTTTGAACTTGAGCTTTATGCCGGCTGTCGAATAGGTCTTGTTGTAAAAATCCTTGCGGACGTTTTTGTACATCTCTGTCTGCTCCTCGCTGAAGCGGAAGAAACGTATCGCGCCGTCTTCCTCTGTTATTCTTACAGCGCCTACTGTGATCCTCTTGATCTGCTCTAAGGTAAGTTTCATTTTTTGTCTCCTTTTGTTTTTTTATATTATTTTAATGCGGAAAGGGCTATTCTTTCACATAGCTCATCGTATTCGATTCCCACAGCGGCAGCCTCTTGCGGAAGCAGGCTGGTTGGTGTCATGCCGGGAAGCGTATTTGCCTCAAGACACCATACGCGTCCGTCAGCGTCGAGAATATAGTCAAAGCGCGCGTATGAGCGAAGCCTAAGCGCGTGGAAGCCTTTTTTTGTAGCTTCATATACGACCTTGGTCGCCGCCTCACCTATGGGCGCGGGGCATATCTCAAGTGTCGCGTTAGCTTGATATTTATTGACGTAATCGTAAAATCCGTTCTTTGGAATTATCTCAACGGGAGGAAGCGTCTCGCCGTCAAAGTAAGCGCAGGTCAGCTCACGTCCGTTTATCTTTTTCTCTACCATTATATACCGCTCGTGCTTTCCCGCCTCGCTAATTGCGGCTTGAAGTCGGTCTTTGGTGTTGACCATATAAACGCCAACGCTTGAGCCACAGGAGCAGGGCTTTACCACCAAGGGAAGACCAAGCTCTTTTATTATATCATCGGTCTTTGGTGGATTTTTTGTGTCGAGCCTAAGCCAATCGGGTGTGAGTATACCCTCACTTCGCAGTATTTTCTTCGCGATATCCTTATCCATTGCGAGCATACTTCCGAGATATCCCGAACCTGTGTAGGGAATTCCGTGTATATCGAGCATTGCCTGAAGCTGACCGTTCTCTCCGATATCTCCGTGGAGAGCTAAGAACACTGCATCCGCCGCAAGACAAGCCTCTATAATACCTTCTCCGACGGGAAGCTTACGTCCGCCGTTTTTCGCTATAAGCCCCTCAATGTCGGGTATGCTTTCAGAGACTGTCGGACAGCTGTCGTTATCTTTCGTGAACAGCTCATCTATCCTCGCTTTATCGACTCCGAGATAAAGATCTGCGGCGAGAACGCTGTGCCCCTTTCTGCGCAGGGCGGCTGCGATGAGTGAGCCCGATGAAAGGGAAACGTTTCTTTCGGGCGAAAGTCCGCCCATAAGTACGGTAATCTTCAAAATATCATCTCCTTAAGACGTGGTTGGTGTTCTTTGATAATTCTATGATATCGACTGGTGGGCTTATGCTTGCGCGTGTCTTGTAAGATACGCGACGCGGTCATTTCCTGAGTAGTCCTTATAGACCTCACAGCCAAAGCCGCTCTTTGCGGCTATTGTTGCTACCGCCTTTGCTTGGTCGCAGCCTATCTCAAAGAGCATTATGCCGCCGTCCTTAAGATATTTACCGTAAGAGCCGATAATAGCGCGGTAGAAATCAAGTCCGTCGTCTCCGCCGTCAAGCGCAGCCTCGGGCTCAAATGAAAGCTCCTCGTCAAGCAGCTCTATGTGTCTTGTCTCTATGTAGGGCGGGTTTGAAATGATACAGTCGAATTTTCCGAGCTCATCCATAAACTCGGGGTCTAGGACGTCGCGCGCGATAAAACCCAGCCTTTCGCCAACGCCGTTTCGCTCAGCGTTCTCACGGGCGATCTCAAGTGTATTTTCAAAAAGGTCAACGGCAACCGCTCTGCAATCAAGGCGCGCCGCAAGCGTGGATATTGCCACGCAACCGCTTCCCGTGCAAAGATCGATAAATCTTGCTCCCTCCGGAAGAAGCTTTACCGCAAGCTCGACCAGCTTTTCGGTATCCTCTCGGGGAATAAGCGTGTCCTCTGTCACTCTGTATGTCTCTTTGCAAAATTGCCAATATCCGAGAATATACTGCAAGGGATAGTGCTGACAGCGCCTTTTCACTGCCGCGCTGAGCTCCTCGCTGTCAAAATCCTCGTCTCTGCGCATAAGCAGCTCTGCCTGATTAAGCCCGCAGAAATGACAGATGAGCATAGAAGCCTCACCTCTGTTATTTTCAATTTCGGCGTTCGCGAGCGCCATACATATTTCGTTATATGTCATACTGCCTCCGGGTGGTAATTATTCTCTGTCTATCGTAATGACGGCAAAGTAAGTTTGATTTATTTCGGTTATTTTTTGTTGTGTAAGCTCTATGAGCTCTGTGTTAGAGCGCTTTACCTCAAAGGGCGCGGTTATATCAAAAATAAGGTTTGAGTGTGTCAGTCCCTGAACGAAGCGGAAGTCGTGAATGCCAAGGCGGCTGTCTATCTGCTTGACCGCCTCAAGCGTAAGAGCGCGAAGCTCGTCTACCCTCTCATCGCCCGTGACAACAGGATCCATATGAATGGTAGCTCGTACTCTGAGTTCATCGTAGAGCCTTTTTTCTATGTTATCTATTACGTCGTGTATAAGATAAACGTCCTCCTTGCCGTCTACCTCGGCATGCAGTGAGGCTATGGTGTTTCCGGGGCCGTAATTGTGGACGACGAGGTCGTGTATTCCGAGTATCTCGGGATATTCTCCCGTTATGGTCTTTATCGCTTCTATCACCTCCGGATCGGGGGGTGAGCCGAGAATAGAATTCTTGGTATCATTGAGTATCTTGATGCCCGCGATGATGATAACGATGGAGACGATAGCTCCCATATACGCGTCGGTCTGCAATCCCGTAAAGCGACATATAAGAGCGGACACAAGCACCGCCGAGGTGGCGATGGCATCCGAGAGGCTGTCGGCGGACGTCGCGCGGATTACAGACGAGCCTATCCGTTTAGCTACGATCTTACCGGATATGCCGAGCCAAAGCTTACCCACGATGGATACGCACAGCACAACTATGACGGCATTGCTGAACTCTGCCTTTGCGGGGGTTATTATCTTTGATATAGATTCACTCATAAGCTCCCAGCCTACGAGCAAAACGAGAAACGAGACTATCATAGACGCCACGTATTCAATGCGGGCGTGTCCGAAGGGATGGTCTCTGTCGGCGGGCTTTGAGGAAATTTTGAAGCTTATAAGTGAGATTATCTGAGAGCCCGCGTCTGAGAGATTGTTGAGCGCGTCGGCGGTGACGGCAATAGAGCCGCACAGCGTTCCGAAAACAAGCTTGAGCAAGGAAAGCACAAGGTTTGTCACGATACCGACGACGCTCATAAGCACGCCGTATGAGTGTCTTACGGCGGGATCTTTGACGTTGTCCTTATCTTTGATGAAAAGCTTAGCAAGAAGGTTTATCATAATGACCTCTAAAATCTGAAATATAGAAAGGGATCATATCCCGAAGCTGCAACGTAACAGGTTGAGATTATCAACGAAAGCACGGCAAGCGAGCTTGAGGCGACGCGAGCCGACAAGGACGCTTTTGAGCAAAAACGCTCGAAAAGCTTTTTGGGCAGAGGCGTACAACCGATCACCATAATTATCAAAAACGGAAGATTTCGGAGCAGCTCAAAGAGCGTGTCGTTGCTCCAGAGGGATGCGCCGATGCCAAACAGCTGACCGAAATATCTAAGTCCGTCGACAGCGTCGAGCGAGCCGTCACAGGCAAAGATCAGCCAACCGATCAGTATAAACAGTAAAGCGTAGGCGTGCGCTACGAAAGAAGGTGCTTTTGCGAGGACTTTAAGCAGAAATGCTTTTTCTATAACGAGTAAAAGGAAAAAGTAAAGTCCCCAAAAAAGAAAGTTCGGGCTTGCTCCGTGCCAAAGACCCGTGAGCGACCAAACGATAAAAAGATTTACATACGTTCTCGCCCGACCGCGTCTGTTGCCGCCAAGCGGAATATATACGTATTCCTTAAACCACGAAGAGAGCGTGATATGCCAGCGTCTCCAAAAGTCGGTAATGCTTTTCGCGACGTACGGATAACGGAAATTCTCGGGAAACTCAAAGCCGAATATTTTGCCGAGTCCCCTCGCCATATCAGAATATCCCGAAAAATCAAAATATATCTGAAGGGCGAAAAATATTATTCCAAGCCAAGCGCCGAGCACCGTGCCGTCAGCTTTGGAATATAGAGACAGGCGTTTCCATTGCTCTCCCGCGCTATTTGCGAATATTACCTTTTTTGCAAGGCCTACGCAAAAGAGCTTTACGCCCTCGCAGGCAAGAGATATTGAGTGCGCTCGCTTGTAGAGAGATTCATCGATATCGCAATAGCGAACTATCGGACCTGCCACGAGCTGTGGAAAAAGCGAGACGTAGGTCACAAACAAAAGCGGGTTTTTCTGCGCTCTTGACGCGCGTCTGTAAACGTCGCAGACGTACGACATCGCTTGAAAAGTATAAAACGATATTCCGACGGGGAGCGTTATTCCAAGCGTTTGTATTCCAAAGAGAGAGAGCAGGGGATCGAGATACTTGAATAAGAACAGTATACCGACGTTTAATATAACGGCAACGGCGAGAAAAGCTCTTGCGTTTCCGCGCTTGCCCGCGAGAAAGCTCTTTTCAACGGCGAGTCCAAACACGAAGTCCGCAAGGCATACGCAAAGCAATAGCGGCAAAAGCCGAGGCTCAGCAATACCGTAAAACACAAGGCTCGCCAAGAGCAGGATATAGTTTTTTGCGCCGTTTGGCGAAAGAAAGTAGAGAATTACCGTAAGCGGTAGGAACAGATACAAAAACTCAAGAGAGGAAAACAGCATACGCGCCTCGCTATAAAAATTTTATGTATCTGTCCTTACGCGTTTACCGTTTCTTACTTTATGATCATATCCGAATAAACGGGGGAATGGTCGGAAATGGGGAGATAATACTCGGGAGAGTATCGCTCAAAATTCAAGACCTCGATGCCCTCGGAAACGAGGATATGGTCGATAGCCGCCTTAAAGCCGCCTTCGTAGTAGGTGTCTCCGTAGCCGTTGGGATTACAGCGGTGAGTTCCGCGAGTTTCGTCAATGTGTCCCGTCGCTATCTCGTGCGCGTGAAACATACCGTTATTTATAAGATGATTGAGCGCATAGGAGTTCCAAGCGGCGTTGAAGTCTCCGACGATTATATAAGGGCAGGAGTACTTTGCGGATATTTCCTTAAGCTTTGCGAGAGCGAGAGATATCTGATATTCTCTTGCCTCATCGGAGAACGGGTGGTAGCTCTTAGACTCGGGATTGTTGCTCATCCACCAGATATGTGTGGTCATAAAGGCAAAGGTCTTTCCCGTCTGTTTGTTACGGAAAACGCCTATACACCACGATTTCGTTCTGCCGTTGTTGAATACTCCCTCATGTCCGGGAAATTCATCGGGGTAGAGAAAATAATCCTGATCTATGACATCGAACTTGTCCTGACGGTAAAGTATCGGTGTGTCCTTGCCCCAAAGCACGCCGTAACGCATGCCGTTTTCAGCAAGTCCACTCATAATATAGTCAAGCATAACGTCCGAGCTCTCCTGCATTCCGATAATATCGGGCTGAGTCTCGGAGTAGACGCGGACAAACGACGGAGCTCTCACTCTTGCCGAGCAACTAAGTCCCAGCTCTTCCCAAGCGGGGCTGTTCTTGTCATGCTTCCAAAGGTTGTTGCTCATAATGCGAATAGTTTCCATATCATTTTCCTCCAAAATCGTTAATATAATTCAGTACCTCCTGTACTGCTGACATTATTCCTATCTTTCCGCTTTCATAAGTAAGTCCGCCCTGAAGATACGCGGTGTACGGCTCGCGCAGAGGGCCGTCAGCGGAGAGCTCTATTGACGAGCCCTGCGTGAACGCTCCCGCCGCCATTATCACCTTATCGGTATATCCTGGCATTTCCCAAGGCTCGGGGGTGACGTATGAGTCTATGGGAGAGCCCGCTTGAATACCTCGGCATATAGCGCACAGACTCTCCGGAGAATGCGTTATAACAGCCTGTATTATATCGTATCTCTTGTCGTTCCACTCAGGCTCAACGTCAAAGCCAAGTCCGCGGCTGCCGAACATATACGCGGCAAGGTGAGCGGTCTTGAGCGCTTGCGCGGTGGTGTGCGGAGCGTAGAAAAGTCCTTTATAAAGGCTCTTGTTTTGTCCAAGCGTCGCTCCGACCTCAAGTCCGCATCCGACTGACGTCAAGCGATAGGACGCAAGCTCGACAGCCTTAGCGCTTCCCGCTATGTAGCCGCCCGATTCCGCCATACCGCCGCCGGGATTCTTGATAAGAGAGCCGATGACCATATCAGCGCCGACAGCGCAGGGCTCGCGCGTCTCTGTGAATTCGCCGTAGCAGTTGTCAACGACGACGTAGCAGTCCTTCTTTATCGAGCGGACGAATTCTATGATCTCTCCGATCTCGTCAACGCTGAGTGTTTTTCTGTTCAGATATCCCTTGGAGCGCTGTATGAATACGACCTTGACTCGGTCTCCCTCTTTCGTCAAGACCTCTCGTATTCGCTCAAGATCAAAAGAGCCGTCCTCTCCGAGATCCGCCTGCCTGTACTCCACGCCGAAGTCTTTCAGAGAGCCGTTTCCCGCCTCTCCCACGTTTCCGATGACCTCGTCAAGCGTGTCGTATGGCTTTCCAGCGATAGAGAAGAGAATATCTCCGGGGCGCAGAAGTCCGAAAAGACCAATGGTCAGAGCCTGTGTTCCGTTGACGATGCTATGGCGCACGAACGCCGCCTCAGCTCCGAAAACGTCTGCCCACACCTCGTCAAGTATCTCGCGTCCGCGGTCGTTATATCCGTATCCGCTCGTGCCGTTGAAAACGGTGTCGCTTACACGGTGCTCACGGAAGGCGCTCATTATTTTTTGTGTGTTCTCAAAGGATACTTTGTCGATCTCCGAGAAAATATCCGAGAGCTCCTTCTCCGCCTCTCGGGCAAGAGAGATCACTTTATGTGAAAATTCCATTTTTTTCTCCGTTCTTATGCTCGTTTTATAAACTCGGAAGCGAGCTGTATGCAGCACTGCGCGTCTGAAAGGTCACATATCTCAACTCCCGAGTGTATTGATCTTGTGGGTATGGATATCGCGCCGACAGCCGCGCCAGCGCCTGCCACCTGCAAGGAGCTTGTGTCCGTTCCGCCCTTCAGGAGCACCTCTCTTTGATGCCTTATTCCGCATTCCTTGGCAACGTCACAGATAGCGCGGACGATATTTTCATCGCATATTACCGATGCGTCTCTTACCTTTATCGCCGCTCCGTCGCCAACCTTGCATGCCATAGGCACAGCGCCGGGGGTGTCACCCGTGCCCGTAACGTCAAAGCACAGAGCGATATCCGGCTGTATCGCAAACGCGGACGTCAGAGCGCCCTTACGTCCGAATTCCTCTTGAACGGAGAAAACGTAGTAAACATCATTTTCGAGCTTTACGTTCGAGAGCGTCTCGGCAACGCCGAGTACCACGGCACAGCCTATCCTGTCGTCAAGCGGACGACCGCACACGCGAGTGCCGATAAGTCTGTCAAGCACGGGTGTTCCGACAAAGAAATCACCGATAGAGACCTTTGCCTCTGCCTGCTTTTTGCTCTTTGCGCCGATGTCGATGTAAAAGAATTCGGACTTGGTGTAGTCTTCGGGCTTTGTTCGGGTGTTCGGTACAAGCGCGCCGCGAACTCCCCTCTCGGAGATAACGCGCGTGTATGCCGACGCCTCAAACGAAAACCAGCCTATGGGGGCGACACGTATCATACCGTCGTCCTCGATATAGTTTACGATAAGACCTATTTCGTCCATATGCGCGGCAAGCATTATTTTTTTGCCATTGCCGCTGCCTTTTTTGACGGCAATGAGATTTCCGAGCGCGTCCGTGCGAAGCTCGTCGCAAAACGGAGCTACCATAGCTGTCAGCTTTTCTCTTATTTTTTGCTCTCTGCCCGAGACAGACGGACAAAGGCAAAGCTCCTTGAGTGTATTGTAAAGTGTCATATTTCCTCCTTTGATTCCCTTATAAGCTGCTCGCAAAGTCTGCCTACGGCCTCATAGTCGTCAAGCCTTGCGACGCACGCGGGGGAATGAAGATATCTTGTTGGAACGGATATAGCCAAAGTTTTTATTCCTTCTGCGGTCTTGTGTATACAGCCCGCGTCGTTGCCGCCTGACACGTATCTCTTGACCTGAGCCTTTATGCCGTTACTTGCCGCGATAGCAAGGGCGGTGTTTATCAGCGAGCGGTCATACATAGTTGAGCGGTCCATAATGGATATTACAGCGCCGCCGCCCGTATCGGCAACTCTTTTCGCGGCGGGTGTGTCCGCGATATCGGCAACGGCTGTTGTTTCAAGAACTATTGCGGTATCCGGTCTTATGCGGAAAGCCGCCGCGTGCGCTCCCGAAAGCCCTATCTCCTCACGCACCGTAAAGCAGAAGTAAACGTCGACGTTGTTTTCAGCGGGCTTTGCGTGAAGCCTGCGCATCATTTCTATCATAGCGGCGCAGCCCATTCTGTCGTCAAGAGCCTTGCCCTTGATAAAGCCGTCGCCAAAGGCGTAAAACTCGCTCTCGAACGTAGCGAAATCGCCTACGTTCACGTATTCCTTTGCCTGTTCTCCGTCACGCGCTCCGATATCGATATAGAGCTTGTCTATCGGAGTTGTCTTGCTTCTGTCCTTTTTGGGCTTGTGGTGTATCGCCTTAGAGGCGATAACACCGTTTATAAGCCCATTTCTTGAGAGCACGCTCACGCGCCTGCCCGCAAGCACACTTTCAGAGATACCGCCTACGGTGTCTATTCCGAGGTATCCGTTTGACTTTATCTCGTTTATCATAAAGCCGACCTCGTCCATATGAGCGGACACCATTATTTTCTTTCTTGTGGGAGAGGAGAGGTCGCCAAAGCGCATAGGCGCTATGAGGTTGCCCATTCTGTCAACAAAGGCGTCGGGACAAACGTCCGCTATCTCGCCTTTTATAAGCTCGGCTACTGCGTCCTCACAGCCTGTCGGACCAAACGCGCGACAAAGGCGTTCTATAAGCTCAAATGAATTCATATAAGCTCCTCCTTGCGACTGTATTTTCGTGATAGCTCCTCGGAGCATATAAATTCACCGACAAGAGCCGTGAGTGTCTCTGCGTCCTTTAAGGAAATGACCTCGTTATACGTGTGCATAGACGCAAGCGGAAGCCCAACGTCGACTACGGGAATTCCGAGTCCGACGAGATTTACGCTCGTTGCGTTCGTGCCCGTTGAGCTTGGAGCGGCAACGAGTGTGTACGGCAAGCCGTTTTTCTTGCAGAGCTCGGCTACGTCAAGCGTCAGACGGCGGTGTGTCGCGGCGCACATTGAGATCGAAACACCCTCGTCCATCTTAACGGTCTCAAAAGCCTTTGTGTCGGGTACGCTCGCGAGATTTACGTCGATGACCATTGCGTAATCGGGATCAGCGGTAAAAGCGCCCGACGCCGCGCCTCCCGTGGCGTTTGATTCCTCTGCCGCGGAAAGCTGTACGTAAACGTCTCCGCAAAGCTCCTCTTTAGGCGTGTTTGCTACCGCCCATATAGCGCAAGCGGCGCACGCCTTGTCGTCAAAGCTCTTACCCATGATTTTTTCGTTCAAAAGCTCGGAGTAAACGGGGGCGAAGCCGACGGGCGTGCCTATGTCTATAAGCTCCTTTGCCGTCTTTTCACTAAGTCCCGTGTCGATAAATACCTCATAAGGCTCGGGAAGAGTGTTATCGCTTTTAAGATGAGGGGGAGTTGAGCAGATAACGCCTCTTAGCGCTGTCTTGCCGTATACGATAACGTCTGATGCCTGCATTATGGAAACGTCTATTCCGCCAAGCGGAAGGACACGCAAAAAGCCGCCTTCGCAAACCTCTCTCACGAGCAGACCTATCTCATCAAGATGCGTGTCTATAAGTATACGCGCAGCGTCCTTTTTGCCGCATCTCTTTATCAGAGTCAGATTTCCGATACCGTCGCCGTATATCTCGTCAAACATTCCCTCGACCAATCGCGAGACCTCGCCGTGGGCGCGCTTCTCAAAGCCCGATAACGACGGAACGGCGCACAGTGAAAATATAAATTCCTTAAGCTGTTGTTTATCAATATTCAACATCTTGCTTATTACCTCTTACTTTTTACTTCAATTCTGTCCCCAGTATTTTTTATCGAGGCTTCTGTATTGAATAGCCTCGGCTATATGCTTAGCCCCTATCGTCTCACTCCTGTCAAGGTCGGCAATGGTGCGGGCGACCCTGAGTATCCTGTCATATCCTCTGGCGGACATTCCGAGACGGTCGTATGCCGTCCTTAAGAGCGCCGAGGCGCTGTCGTCAAGCACGCAATATTTGCGTATCTGAGCTGAGCCGAGTTGAGCGTTGCAGTATATGCCATTTTCATCCGCCATTCTCGCGGCGGCAAAATCACGTGCCGCAATAACTCTTTCTCTGACTGTCGCCGAGCTTTCCGCGGGCTCGCTCTTTGCCGATAGCTCGTCGTAGGAAAGAGAGGGGAGCTCTATCTGTATGTCTATTCGGTCAAGCATAGGACCGCTTATTTTCGATACGTATCTCTTTACGTCGTTTGGCGAACAGGTGCATTTCTTTGTGGGATGACCGAAGTATCCGCAACGGCAGGGGTTCATAGCGCCCACAAGCATAAAGGAGCAGGGGTACGTTACTCGTCCGTTGGCTCTCGTTATGGTCACGCGCCTGTCCTCAAGAGGCTGGCGCAGAGAGTCGGTCACCACCTTTGGAAATTCAGGTAACTCATCGAGGAAGAGCACGCCGTTGTGGGCGAGAGATACCTCACCGGGCAAGGGATTTATGCCGCCTCCAACAAGGCTTACGGCGCTCATCGTGTGGTGAGGCGAGCGGAAAGCTCTTCTTGTTATCAAGGAAACTCCCTCGGGAAGAGTTCCCGAAACCGAGTGGATTTTGGTCGTTTCTATTGCCTCATCGAAATTCATTGGCGGGAGTATGGTGGGAAGCCTTTTGGCAAGCATAGACTTTCCTGTACCCGGAGGACCTATGAGCAGAATGTTGTGACCGCCGGCTGCGGCTATTTCCATAGCTCTCTTTGCCATTGCTTGTCCCTTGACGTCGGAAAGATCAACGCTCTGCGCGTCGTTCAGAACGTCAAAAGCGGAGCTGTCTCGTACCACGGCAGAGAGGGGCTCAGTACCGTTCAGGTGAAGAATAAGCTCACGCATATTCTTTATGGAGTAGACCTTTATGCCCTCGACTGCCGCCGCCTCGCCAGCGTTCTCGGCGGGCACGTAAAACTCACGAAAGCCTGCCGCTCTTGCCGCCGCGCACATACACAAAGCGCCTCTGACGGGACGAAGTTCGCCTGAGAGCGATAGCTCACCGACAAAGCATTTATCGGAAAAATCCACGCCGTAGCCGATAACGCCCGCGCAATGAAGTATGCCGAGAAGCATAGCCGTGTCAAACGCCGAGCCTTCTTTTCTTCTATCCGCCGGAGCAAGATTGAGCGTCAGCTCGAGGGCGGGGAAGCGGTAGCCGCTGTTCTCACACGCTGTTCGTACTCTCTCCTTAGCTTCCTTAACGGCAAGATCGGGAAGTCCGACAAGCTCAAAGTCAGGTATTCTGTTTTGTGCGTTACATTCTACTGTAACTATGTATCCGTCGATTCCGAAAAGTCCCGCGCTGAATACCGTTGAAAGCATTAAAGATATCCCCCCCGATCGCCACTTTTTTCAAAAATGTATATACACTGTTATTTTACCACAAAATCCTATTTTTTACAATAGAAATATGTAACTTCCAAAAACTTTTTATATTGAAAAAATGTGTTTGGTGTGGTATACTTGTACTATACCGTGTATGAGAGGTGTATATGAGGATACTTTACGTGGATAAATACATAGTCGTCTGCGAAAAGGCGGCGGGGGAGCTGTCCGAGGGAGAGGGCAAAAACGCTGTACCGACGCTTGTCAGCGCGTATCTTGAGCAAAACGGAGAGCAAAACACAAGGGTATTTACCGTTCATAGACTCGATAGAGAAACGACGGGTGTGATGGTGCTCGCGCGCGACGCAAAAAGCGCCGCGGCTTTGTCGGAGAGCTTCAAGCAGAGAGAGACGCAAAAGACGTATCTTGCCATATGTCACGGACTGCTCGCGGAAAAGCAAGGTGAGCTTAACGACCTGCTTTTTTACGACAGGCGGGCGGGCAAGAGCTACGTGACGGATAAAAAGAGAAACGGAGTAAAAGCGGCTTCACTTGAATATGAGGTGCTTTGCGAGAGAGACGGAATGTCGCTCTTGAGCATAAGGCTTCATACGGGCAGAACGCACCAGATAAGAGTTCAGCTTGCCTCTCGCAAGCACCCGCTTGTCGGTGACCGTCGCTACGGCGCGCCAAAGAGCGAGTACAGCGGAATTGCGCTCGTAGCGCATAGGCTTACCTTTGAGCACCCACAAACCAAGAAACAAATGACCTTTGAGTGTGACGTGCCAAAGACCTACTTTTCTTTTAAAAAAGAAAAGTAGGCAAAAGAAAACGAAAAATTATATTCATTCCTTTTATAGAGAATGTAGGCAAAAGAAAACTAAACAATATATTTACGTCTTTATAGAGAATGTAAGTAAAAGAAAACACTTGCACAGAGATAATAGTTAAATTAGGATTTGTCGGAGAGATGGATTTAACAAGTCGTAGGGGCGATTCACGAATCGCCCGCCGTATGACACCATAATTATCCA
>JAZSNX010000023.1:0-5525 GCA_045536665.1 Eubacteriales bacterium | reverse complement strand
GCTTTGCCCGTCGAACGAGGGCTATCACGGCAATGCGGCGAAGCCTGCCAGAGAGACGTTGCGCCTTATTCCCGTAAAGCTTTCGGGCAAGCAGTGGTATTGGCAGTATTCGCCTTACGTTTACTATAACGAGCATTGCATCGTGCTCTCGGCTGAGCATACGCCTATGAGCATACGCAGGGAAACGTTCTCGCGTTTGCTTGATTTTGTGGAGCAATATCCCCACTATTTTGTGGGCTCGAACGCAGACCTGCCTATCGTTGGCGGCTTGATACTTTCGCACGACCATATGCAGGGCGGTCACTACACCTTTGCTATGGCTAAAGCTCCCATCGAGGAAAAGCTTTGCTTTGCGGGCTACGACGACATCGAGGCGGGCATCGTGGCTTGGCCTATGTCGGTCATAAGACTTCGCGGTGTCGACAAGGAGCGCCTTGTCGAGCTTGCCGATAAAATACACCTCGCTTGGAGAGCGTATACCGACGAGGCGGCATTCGTATTTGCCGAGACCGACGGCGAGCCTCATAATACCGTAACGCCTATCGCGAGAATGAACGGCGGCGCTTTTGAGCTTGATATAGTGCTCAGAAATAACATAACGACAGAGGAGCATCCGCTCGGTGTTTATCACCCCCACGCGGACGTTCACCATATAAAGAAGGAGAATATAGGTCTTATCGAGGTTATGGGACTTGCCGTGCTTCCCGCGAGACTTCGCGATGAGATAGCTCTTATGTGCGAGTACATAGCGGCAGGCAAGGATTTCTCTGAGAACGAGGATATCGTAAAGCACAAGGAGTGGTTTGACGGTATTAAGGATAAGTACACCTTTACGGCAGAGAATACCGAGGCAATACTCAAGGAGGAGATCGGCGCGGTGTTCGAGAGAGTTCTTGAGGACGCGGGCGTATACAAGCGCACCGCGGAGGGTAAGGCGGCATTCCTCAGATTTGTTGATAGTGTAAACGCATAAGGAGTAAGATATGATATTTAATGCTTCACACCCATCGGTGCGCCTTACGGGCAGATGGGATATATCCCGCGAGGGTATTGCCGAGACGACCAACACGGGCTCGTATATCGATTTTGCTTTTGAGGGAAGAACGGCTATCGTTCTTTTTGATACCGGCGAGAATCTTATTCCTCTGCTTCACCTTTGGGTAAGTGTCGACGGTGGACCGAGAGTAGAGGCGCTTATCGATAATTATATGCGCATAATTACTCCCGATGACGGAAAGCACACCGTAAGGATTATTTATAAGAGCGGTACGGAGCAGGCGTCACGTTGGTACAGACCGCTTCACGGAAAGGTTACCTTTGTTGGTATCGTGACCGACAAGCCTGTTGATATGCCAGAGGATGACAGACTCTGTGTTGAGTTCGTTGGTGACTCCATAACTGAGGGTATCCTTGTTAACGCGGATTATACAGAGATAGGTCATTTTCAGTATGATGTAACCCACTTGAACTGTCCTTATCACGCTGACGTTTGCGAAACGTACGCTTGGCTAACCGCCGAGGCGCTTGACCTTTGTCCTTGCATTATGGGCTTTGGCGCGGTCGGTGTTACCAAGGGCGGACAGGGACGTGTGCCTGCTGCAACGGAGGCGTATCCTTATAACTTCGACGGCTCGCCCGTCACACGTAAGAAGCCCGATATAGTGGTGCTCAATCACGGCACTAACGACTCACGCGCGAACGTGCCTAACTTCCTTGAGAAATATGAGCTTATGCTGGATATTATAAGAGAGCATAATCCAAGCGCTGTCGTCGTTTCCCTCTCTCCGTTCAGCGGAAAGTTCCACGAGGAGCTTGGAGAGCTTGTTAAGGAGTACAACCAAAAGAACGGTTGTAAGGTGTATTACGTTGACACTTTTGGGTGGATATCTCCCGAGCCTATACATCCGCTGCGCGACGGACATAGAACGGTGGCGGAAAACTTTGTTCCGATATTGCGGAGTATAATTAAGGAAAATTTCAATAATTGAGAGCAACCCACGGCGATCTTTGTCGCCGTGGGGCTCTTTTTCTCTGTTTTGTATATTATTTCCATTTTTTACCACCAATCTTTGGCAAGCTTGCCAAATGGAAATTTTTGTAAATGTCTTGCAATTTTTACCAAATTATGGTAAAATATGGATGTTGAGAAAATAATACGGAGGATAAAAAATGGAAACAACAACTAAAATATTGATTGCTGACGAAAACGCGGCGGCGAGACAGTCACTTTTAAACGATCTTAGCCGCGCGGGGTACACGAATATCGAGACAGTCACCAATGGTGAGGAGGCGCTGCTGAGAATAGAACGCACGCATCCCGATATTGCAATAATCGACGTATGGCTGTCTAAGCTTGACGGCATAGGCGTTTTAAGAAATTGTAAAAGCATAAATTTCGGCGCGGACAAAGCGCCGTCGTTCGTAGTGGTGTCGATGGTATCAAATCAAAGCATATTTATGGAGGCGGCGAACGCGGGAGCTGAGCTTTGTCTTTTGAAGCCGTATAATAGCGAGAGCCTTTGCAATCACGTAGCATCCATAGCTAAACGCCGAAGAGAGGGCGCGAGCTCTATGGGAGCGGAGGGGGATAGAACACCCGATATTGAGACACAGGTCACTAAGATAATCCATCAGATAGGCGTGCCTGCTCATATCAAGGGATATCAGTATCTGCGCACGGCGATATTACTTACCGTTAAGGATAGCGATATAATAAACAGCGTGACCAAGATCCTTTATCCGTCCGTAGCCAAGAAATATCAAACGACTACCAGCAGGGTTGAGCGCGCTATCCGACACGCTATCGAGGTGGCGTGGGATAGGGGAGACGTAGACACGCTTAATTCTTATTTCGGCTATACCATTCAAAACAATCGAGGAAAGCCAACGAACTCAGAGTTTATCGCGATGATCGCCGATAACCTCAGACTTCAATACAAGCTGTATTGAGCAAATAAAGATGATTTTTGGGGGGAACTTCTTTTTGGAGGTTTCCCCCAAAATCCATTTCAAGAAAGTTTCTCCCAAATGCGGAAAAATGCTTGACAAATAATACTATGTGTGATATAGTATTATGTAACAGGAGGTGTGGCAATGGACATTCAGATAAAACGAGGACTGCTTGACGTTTGCGTGCTTGCGGCGATAAAGGACGCGCCGTCCTACGGTTATCGGATAATCAAGGATATGAAGCCTTATATCGAGATATCCGAGTCAACGCTGTACCCGATATTGAGAAGACTTGAGAGCGCACAGCTACTCACCGTTCACTCGGCGGAGCATAATGGCAGACTGCGCAAGTATTATCATATAACTCCGACGGGGCTTGCCCGAATAGAGGAGTTTAAAGAGGAATGGAAAGAGATACTCGCTATTTACAGTTTTGTAACCAAGGAGGACGGAAACAATGACGAGAAATGAATTTTTTGATGAGCTTAGAGTCCGTCTTTCGACGCTTCCCGAAACGGATATAAAAGCATCGTTGGATTACTATGCGGAGATGATCGACGACCGTTTGGAAGAGGGGCTTTCGGAAGAGGATGCTATAAGCGAGATCGGAGCTCCCGCGGATATCGCGGCGGATATACTCAGAGAGATGCCGCTTTCGAAGCTGGTGGCGGCACGAGTCAAGCCAAAGAGAAGGCTTCGCGCTTGGGAGATAGTGCTTCTCGCTCTCGGCTCTCCTATATGGCTTTCGCTTATGATAGCCGCTTTTGCCGTTGTTTTGGCGGTATATATCACAATATGGTCGGTCGTGGTCGCTCTGCACGCTGTGGGAATATCCTTGGCGGCGGCATCGGTCGCCTACCTCGTATATGGCTTTGCGGTCGTAAATCTCGGAGGCATTGGAGCGCGTCTTCCCGCAATTGGTTTGGGTCTTGTTTCGGCGGGACTTTCGCTGTTTACCTTCCTTGGCTGTAAATACACGACAAAGGGAATGGTAGCGCTGAGCAAGCTGATATTCAAAGGGATCAAATCTCTGTTTATAAGAAAGGAGAACGTAAAATGAGCAGATCAACGCTTGTTATATTAATAGTGGCGTCCGCGCTGACAGTGCTCGGCGTCGCGATTTGCCTTGTCGGTCTGAGCATTGATAATACGTGGCTTCATCCCGAGACGACCGAAACAACACACGAGATAGATGAAAGCTTCGAGAGCGTGTCCGTGAACGTCTATACCGCAAACGTTACGCTTATAGCCACCGATGAGCCTATGGCAAAGGTAGTTTGCCGAGGCGAGACCGAAAAGCTCAAATACTCGGTAGAGGTAAGGGACGGAACTCTTTTCATAGACGTGCTTGACACAAGGGAGTGGTACGATCATATAAGTATATATTCCGCAGACCGTTCCATAAGCGTTTTTCTTCCGAGAGGTACGTATTCTGCTCTTGATGTGAATTCTAACACGGGTGACGTCTATATTCCTAACGACCTGCGCTTTGAAAGCGCGACCGTGGAGTGCGACACAGGCGACGTTTCGTGGAATACAGATGTGGGCGGAGCACTTAAGATAGCTACGGATACGGGTGATATAGAAATAAACAACTCTGGTTGTAACAGTGTTAAGTTAAACACCGATACGGGGGATATAGAAATAAACCACTCTGCTTGTAACAGTGTTGAGTTGAGCACCGATACGGGAAGAATAAAGCTCAACGATACTCGAGCTAATGAAGATATACGCATACAGACGAGCACAGGAAACGTCATTCTTCATGGAGCGGTTGCCGATGGCAATATGACTGTAACTACAAGTACGGGCGACGTAATGCTTCACAGATGCGACGCGGCGGAGCTTTCCTTCACCACAAGTACGGGAGACGTAGAGGGAAGCTTGCTTTCGGATAAGATATTCCTTTGTGAAACGTCAACGGGAGACGTCAGCGTGCCGAGTACGACAACGGGCGGCGTCTGTAAGATAAAGACAAGCACGGGAGACATAATGATCATTGTGGAAAATGATTAGAATTTGAGGGGTAAGCTTTCGGAGGGAAGCTTACCCCCTTGTGTGTATCTAAAATTCCGTTTTGGGAATTTTAAAAATACAAGCTTATCCAAAAAGTGCGACATAGAAACTATTTTTCCGATTTTGGAATTATTTTTTCAAAAGCTATTGACAACAGTGCGCATATGGTGTATAATTGACTTGCGAATTCACCGCAAGGAGGATATTATTGTGGCAACGGCTAAAAAGAAAATAGAAATGATACCCAGAGACAGCGACAAGGACGCTAAGCAAAAGGCGCTTAAGACCGCCATCGCTCAGCTTGAAAAGGACTTCGGTCAGGGAACTATAATGAAGCTCGGTCAGAACTCCAATATGGAGGTTCAGGCAGTCAGCACGGGCTCTATATCCCTTGATATGGCGCTCGGAATAGGCGGCGTTCCCCGCGGAAGAATAATCGAGATATTTGGACCTGAGTCATCGGGTAAGACGACTGTTGCCTTGCATATAGTAGCGGAGGTGCAGAAGGCAGGCGGCGAGGCTGCTTTTATCGACGCGGAGCACGCTCTTGATCCCGTTTA
>JAZSNX010000115.1:0-12945 GCA_045536665.1 Eubacteriales bacterium | reverse complement strand
CCCCGACAGAGCGAGAAAATTCTGTCGGGGTTAATTATTAATTCAATACTATACCTTCTGCATTTATGCGAATGGAATAAAACAAATTGAAAACTTCTTCTTGGGGATTTAATGTATGGTATATATTGATTAAACGTCTTTTTCCTACTCTCCGATCGAGTATGGCAAAAATACGGACGATCATATTTTCACTTTTCAAACTGTCATCGATACTTTGATTATCAAATTCTTCGAAAGCCTGATAAAAGGTATGTGGGCTGAATATTCCCAATTGGAGTGCTGTATCATCCATATATGCATAAATTTCTGTCATTCGTTTTTCATATGTTTCGTCACGCGGAAATAAGTGAGCTTTGCTCCAATTGTTCCAGTAGCAACCGCTGATCAGTTCTTCGCCATCTAACCGTATAGAAGCTCTGCCGTGATGGTCAGGGCTTTTGCTATAAGAAGTGCAATAATACTGAATATGTCCTCGTAATGCTTCCGCAAGATACTCGTTTTCAAGTTTATGCCTAATACCACTCCAAGTTGACATAGTCATCCCCCTATTTTATTTATCGCCAGTTTCGCCTTTGTATTACAAAGGCACAGAGCAAAGCCCATACCCCTAAAATTGCACGCATCCAAAGGCTCTCCCTTTGGGAGAGCTCCCGCGTTAGCGGGTGAGAGGGCGCATTTACCCTCTCCGTCGGCTGCGCCGCCACCTCTCCCAAAGGGAGAGGCTTTTTCTTAGTCCCATTATAACACAAATCGGCAGAGAAAACAAGTTCTCTGCCGAAATTTTTGCACCCGTCATTTCTCCGCTAAGAATGCAGAGAGAACGGTGTTCTTTTTTTTCTTATCTGTCCTCTCGGAAATAGGGAAGACCCAATGAAGCGGGAGGCTGATTTTCTCTCTTTTTACGAACGCTCGTAACGATAAGCACGATGACCGTAACAACGTAGGGAAGCATCTGGAGAAGAGGCTTTGCGCTCATGTCGAGCTTGATGCCGAGGATCGTGGGGATATACGAGCCAGCGAGATAAAGCATACCGAAAAGCATAGAGCCGATGATACTTATAAGAGGCTTCCAAAGCGTGAATATAACGAGCGCCACAGCGAGCCAACCGAATGCCTCGATGCTCTTGTAAGCCTCGAATGAGCCCGAGTAGTCCATTATATAGAACAGACCGCCAAGTGCCACTACACCACTTCCTATACAGGTCGCGGAGTACTTATAGAGGGTAACGTTGATGCCGACGGCATCCGCGGTCGCGGGGTTTTCACCGACCGAGCGCAGGTGCAGACCGATACGCGTGCGGGAGAGCACGAATGCGGCAACGGTAGTGATGATGATAGCAAGAAAAACCATAACTCCGCAATACTTCAGATTGCTTGAGCTGCTCTCGAACGGGAACAAAAAGTAGTTGCGGGCATACAGATAATTGCCCATAGCGTTATTAGCCATTCCCGACATAATGAACTTTGTAGTGCCGACACCGAACGTAGTCATCGCGAGACCCGTTACGTTCTGATTTGCCTTAAGAGTAACGGTGAGAAAGCTGTATATCATACCCATAAGTATTCCGCCGATAAACGCGGCGAGAATGGAAATGGTGACGATAAGAACAGGAGGGATAGCCTTACCAGACATTATCTTGAGAGCAAGACAGCCGCAAGAGCCGCCCATACACATAATTCCGGGAATTCCGAGGTTAAGGTGTCCTGCCTTTTCGGTGAGTATCTCACCGACACAGCCGTACAGGAAGGTTATTCCGAGCGGAATAGACATAAGCAAGTAGCTGAAAAACATATTCATTGTGCTCATTGTGCCTTTTCCTCCTTAACCGTATTTTTAGTTTCTTTGACTTTTGTGGCTTTTTGCTTGCCGTCCTTTTTGTGGAACTTAAGGCTGTATCCTATAAAGAATTCACAGCCGATGATAAAGAACAGAACTATACCGACCACCATATCGGGGAACGCGGAGTCGATATTGAAGTTTGTGGTTATCTGCGCTGAGCCCTGCTGCAAAAAGGTTATAAACGAGGACGTACCTATCATAACTATAGGATTGAACTTAGCGAGCCACGATACCATTATCGCGGTAAAGCCCATACCGCCGACAGTGGTCGTCGTTACAGAGTGATCGAGCGCGCTGACTATCAGAAATCCCGCGACACCGCAGATAGCTCCCGATATTATCATCGTGCGTATTATGACCTTGTTTACGTTGATACCGATGTATTTCGCCGTGTTCTCGCTTTCTCCTACAACGGATATCTCATATCCCTGCTTGGTGTGCTGGAGATATACGTAGGATATTGCCGTAAGAGCAAGCACGGCAACTATCAGAATAAGATAATCGTGGAAGAGCTTGGGCATATGTCCGACCGAAAGCTCACCGAGCACGCTCGAGCCGCTGGGAGTCCACAAAAGCAGAAAGTATGCCACAAGACCGCTTGCGATGTAGTTCATCATAAGAGTGAACAAAGTCTCGTTGGTCTGCCACTTTGCCTTGAAGAACGCGGGGATACCGCCCCATATAGCGCCTGCGATAACGGCGGCTATAAACATAACGATGAGGAGCAGCCCGTTGGGGAGCTTGTCTCCGAGATAGAAGGCAACGGCAACGGAGGCGAGCGCGCCTACGAGCGTTTGTCCTTCAGCGCCGATGTTCCAGAAGCGCATACGGAACGCGGGAGTGACAGCGAGCGCTATGCACAAAAGAATGGAAGCGTCCTTCGCGAATTTCCAAAGACGGCGGGACGAGCCGAATGCTCCGTCGATGAGCGTTGTAATAAATTCCACGGGATTTGCGTCTATCAGGAATATAGCGAGGATAGAGCAAAAGATCAAGGCGATAAGCACAGCGGCTACTCTTATGAGCATAGATTGCCATATGGGCATTGCCGCGCGCTTGACCACGTGGAAGGGCATCTCAAGCCTACGCTTTTCACGTGTTTTCATTGTCTTCACTCTCCTTTGCGTCAGTATTTGTGTTTGCTTTTGTCATATACATACCGATCTCTTCCTTGGTCGTGCTTCTGCCGTCGAGTATAGCGGTGACCTGACCGCCGCAAATGACCATGATGCGGTCACAAAGCTCAACGAGAACGTCGAGGTCCTCACCGACAAACACGACCGCTACGCCCTTTTGCTTTTGCTCGGTAAGAAGATTGTATATGGTATAAGAGGAGTTGATGTCAAGTCCTCTTACGGGATACGCCGTCATAAGAACAGTGGGGGATGAGGCTATCTCACGTCCGACAAGCACCTTTTGAACGTTACCTCCCGAGAGACGGCGAACGGGTGTGCGCGAGCTCGGTGTAGCGACCTCAAGGTCCTTGATTATTCTTTCGGCAAGGTCGCCGGGCTTCTTACGGTCAACGAATATCGAATGTCCCTTTCGGTAGCTGCGGAGCATCATATTGTCGATAATGTCCATATTTCCAACCAGACCCATTCCGAGACGGTCCTCGGGAACGAAAGAAAGACGAACGCCAAGCTCTCTTATCTGGAGAGGTGTCTTGTCACACAGGTCCATAACGTCGTCCTCGTTGAAGAGGATCTTTCCGCTATTTACAAGCGCCTTTATTTGCGAATGGCTCATACCCGTAAAGTCAACTGCCGTTCCGTCCTCGTAATGGAACTTACCCTGCTCGGCAAGTGAGACGACCTGCGCAAAGGTCTTGTGATAAAAGGATACGGGAAGGTTTTTCTTAGGACGGTTGAAGATTATCTCACCCGAGTCGAGATGCTTAAGTCCCGCTATTGCCTCGAGAAGCTCCTTTTGTCCAGAGCCCGCGATTCCCGCGATTCCGAGTATCTCTCCGGCGCGCGCGGTGAACGTAATATCGTCAAGCACCTTAATGCCCTCGGCGTTGGTAACGCTGATGTGCTTTACCTCAAGACGGTCAGCGACGTTGCAAGGCTCAGGACGGTCGATATTGAGCTCGACCTTCTTGCCGACCATCATTTCGGTAAGCTCCTCTGCCGTGGTGGTCGCCGTATCCACCGTCGCTATATGCTCGCCCTTCCTGAGAACGGCGACACGGTCGGATATGGAGAGCACCTCATGAAGCTTGTGCGTAATTATAAGAATAGACTTTCCGTCCTCACGCATACGGCGCAAAATATCGAAGAGCTTTTCGGTCTCCTGTGGAGTGAGCACCGCCGAGGGCTCGTCGAGTATCAGTATATCCGCGCCTCTGTAAAGCACCTTGAGTATCTCAACCGTCTGCTTCTCCGAGACGGACATATCATATATCTTTTTCTTGGGGTCGATATGGAAGCCGTATTTATCCGCGATCTGTGCAACTCTGCGGTTGACCTCCTTGATGTTATACTTATCTCCGTCATTGACGCCAAGCACTATATTTTCGGCAGCCGTGAACAGATCGACGAGCTTAAAGTGCTGATGGACCATGCCTATGCCGTGAGCAAAGGCGTCTTTAGGTGACTTGATAACTACCTCCTTGCCGTCAACGGATATAACACCGCTGTCGGGAAAGTAGATGCCGGCTATCATATTCATAAGTGTAGTTTTACCGCAACCGTTCTCTCCGAGTATAGCGAGGATCTCACCTCTGTATACGTCGAGATCGACGTTTTTGTTCGCGGCAAGACTGCCGAAGTATTTGGAGACGTTTCTCATCTCCAACGCAACCTGTTTGTTCATTAACTTCCTCCCCAAAAAAGAAAAAATCTTGCTACAAGCTCTCAACAGGTCGCTCAGATAGGCTCAAAGCGACCTGTTCAGGGCTCGTAAAAAAACCAAGACAAGCGGAGCGTGTGCTCCGCTTGCCTGATATTTAGCAATTAGAACTTAGCGTTCAAAAGCGTGATGCCGTCGATCTGAATATCGAAGTAAGGAGCAGAGCGGTACTCAGACTCGTGGAAGTAACCGTCCTTAACGACCTCGGTATCAGCGGTGTAAGCGGCGTCGGTATCAACGTCAGCCTTGTAGCCTGTAAGACGTCCGTTAGCGTCAACTGTCGCGTTAACGTTCTTGGTGTTGTCGCCTTCCTTAACTACTGTTACTGTGAAAGTAGAGGTATCGAATACGTGTATCTCACCGGAAATGAGCTTAGCCTTGATCTCGTCAAGCTTAGCCTGAGTGTCAGGAGCAGCAGCCTGGGTGTTAACGTCAGCGAGAGCTACAGAACCTGTGGAGATAGTACCTGTCCAGTCGGTATCGATCGCCTTGCCATCAAGGTATGCGTTGCAGATATAAACGAAGTAAGGTGTCCAGTCGATCTTAGAGGATACGATGAACGTATTGGGGCAAGAAGCTACCGTGCTTCCGTTGTAGGAAACGTTGGGCACGTTCTTCTCCTCACAAAGGGAGGGAGCACCCATAGAGTCAGCGTGCTGGCTTATAAGAACGCATCCGTTCTCGATAAGAGCGGCAGCAGCGTTCTTCTCACCGGGCTCGTCGTACCAGCTACCGGTGAACTGGACCTCCATAGTAACGGAGGGGCATACGGACTTAGCGCCGAGATAGAAGGATGTGTAGCCGGAGATAACCTCTGCGTAGGTGAATGCGCCAACGTAGCCCATCTTAGCCTGATCAGCGGTGATCTTGCCGTCATCTATCATCTTGTTGAGCTTGAGGCCTGCGGCAACGCCCGCGAGGTATCTTCCCTCATAGATGGAAGCAAAAGCGTTGTGGTAGTTGTCAAGACCCTCGGTGTGTGCCATCGTACCTGTCGCGTGGCAGAACTGAACGTCCGTGAACTCCTTAGCTGCCTTGATCATGTAGGTCTCGTGACCGAAGCTGTCAGCAAAGATTATGTTACAGCCTTCGTCTACAAGGTCAGCAGCTGCCTCGTAGCACTCATTGGACTCGGGGATACCCTTCTTGTAGATGACCTGCTCATCGGTAAGATTGAGCTGCTCCTTAGCGCGCTCAACTGCCTCGATGAAGTTCTTGTCGTAGGTGGAAGCTTCGTCGTGAAGAAGGATCACACCCAGCTTGAAGTTGTCCTTCTTATTGCCGCACGCGCTAAAGGAAACGCAAAGACCCGCGAGCATAAGAACGACCAGGCAAACGGAAAGAATTTTCTTGAACATTTTAATGTTCCTCCTAATTTTTTTACCCGCGGCAAGAGTGCCGACGAGCTATTTCTATTTATAAAGGCATAACCTTTACAAATCGTATAAAGTGTGGAAGACGCGAGACAAAGCGCTACCAACACTTTTTATTTTAACACAATCATCAATATTTGTCAATAAAATATTCTCTTTATTTCTATTTTGGGATCTTTTTTCGCGCTTTATGTAAAATTTTGGAAGAGCATAGGCGCTTTTTATCTTTTTTTGTGTCTAACGTCACTAATAATACTGCTGATTGTAAAAAAATACATACAAAATATTCGACAAAAAAACAATAAAAATGAGCCAAAGCTATTGTTTTTTCGCGAAAAAAATGCTATAATACAAAAGATATATTTAAAGATATGTAGCCAACAAAGGAGACAGCAATGGAAAAATTCGTTATAATTCCCGACGTTACCTGCGATCTCTCAGAGGAGATCAGAGAACACTTCGGTCTTAAGGAGTACGTGAAGGGATATGTGCATATTAATGACAAGAGCCTCAAAACTACGCTTGATTGGGAGAACATCTCCCGTGAGGAGTTCTACAAGACGCTCTCAAATAAAAACAACGTCGTCAGCAGCGCCGCGGCAAGCCCCGAGGAGTATTATCAGCTCTTCAAGAGCTACGCGGAGCAGGGCTATGCCGTGCTCAGTATGTCGATATCCTCAAAGATAAGCGCCACCTATAACATTGCCGCGTCGGCTGCAAAGCGAGTAAAGGAAGAGCTTCCCGAGAGCAATATCTATTGCTTTGACTCACTTCGTATGTCGGGCTCGTTCGGACTTCTCGTCGCTTATGCTCGCGAGAAGCAAAGCGAGGGCATGAGCTTTGAGGAGACAGTACAGTGGCTTGAGGAAAACAAGAGCCGAGTTCATCAGATGGGCCCCATCGATGACCTTACCTTCGTTGCCCGCCGTGGACAGATATCCAGCGGAAAAGCGTTTATGGGAAATCTTGTAGGTATCAAGCCTATGGGCGACTCCAATTCTGACGGCTACGTTACCGTTCTCGCTAAGGTCAAGGGAATAAAAAAGGCTCTTGACGCAACCGTTTCCTATATACAAAGAGTGGCTACGGATATAGAGGACCAATATCTGTTCATAATGCACAGCGACAGAGAGAAATACGCGCAGGCGCTTAAGGAAAGGCTGGAAGCGCGCGTTAAGTGCAAGCGGATATTCGTAAGTGACGTTTTCAGCGGCTGCGGAACTAATATAGGTCCGGGAATGATAGGCGTGTATTTCCTTGGAGAGCCCGTAAGCGAGGGCTGCGAAAAGGAAAAGCAGGCGCTGGCGGCGGCTATTGAGGAGGATAAATAACATTTGCGTAAAAACAACGGTATTGGAGATAACGTATGCTGACGAAGATAGACGGCTCTGTGTATGCGGCTTTGCTTAGCGGCGGCATAGCAAATCTTGAAAAAAACAGAATAGCATTGAACGACCTCAACGTCTTTCCCGTGCCTGACGGCGATACGGGCACTAATATGGTGATGACGCTGAGACGTGGGTATGAGACGATAGACGGTAGTGAAGACGAGCTCGGAGAGCTTGCCTGTGAGTTTTCCTCGGCGGCTGTGTTCGGCGCGAGAGGAAACTCGGGAGTTATAGTGTCTCAGTTCTTCAAGGGTGTTTCAGAGACGCTGAGAGGAAAGACCGAGGCGGATTGCGAGCTTTTCGCGAGGGCTCTTGCGGGCGGCTGTGAGCTTGCCTACGCTTCTGTTGCCGAGCCTGTTGAGGGAACTATGCTCACCGTGCTCAAGGATGCGTCGAACGCCGTGAACGCGGCACTTCCGCTTGCGAGCATCGACGAGCTCGTCGATGTATATCTTGGCGAGGCGAGACGCTCACTTGACAGAACGCCGGAGCTTTTGCACGTGCTTAAAAAGGCTAACGTCGTGGATAGCGGCGGAAGCGGTGTAGTATGCTTCTTTGAGGGTGTCAAAAGAGTACTTAACGGAGAGGCGCTCGAGCTCTCCGACGACGGAAGGACAGACAGCGAGTCTTACGTAGACCTTTCGCTTTTCAATAAGGATACTTCCTTTGAATACGGCTATTGCTTTGAGGGGCTTATACAGCTTACCCGTGACGTCGTGGATTTTGACATCAAGGAGCTCAAGAGCCGCCTTTCGGCGCTTGGAAGCTCGATGGTGGTGTCTTTAGAGGGAGACAAGGTAAAGCTGCATATCCACGCTAAGGCGCTTGCTCCCGTTATGGAGTGCTGTCAGAGCTACGGCGAGCTTTTGACTGTAAAAATTGAAAATATGAGCGTACAGAACGCTCAAAGAGTGGCTCTTATGGAGCAGATACAGCAGATCGAGTCGGAGAGATTCTTGTATTCTCCCGATCGCGAGAGCTTGCGCTTCGCGATAGTCGCGGTCGCCTCAAACGTCGAGATGCAAAAGCGCTTCTTCGATATGGGCGCGGACGTCGTTATAATGAGCGAGATAGCTCCGTCGTCCGAGGACTTTATAGAGGCTTTCGGGCTGACTGGGTCGGAAAGCATTCTCGTTTTCCCGAATAGCTCAAATTCCGTGCTTTCTGCTGAGCAGGCGGCAGACCTTTATGAGAACGCGAGGATATCGGTGCTAAACTGCCGCTCTATGGCGGAGTGCTATGCGGCGCTGTCCATAATCGACCTCGACGGCGAGCTTGACCAAGCCACCGCGACAGCCGACGGCGTAATATCAAACATATACGAGCTTTCGGTATACCGCGCGACAAAGGACATCGCGTACGGAAGTCGCAGGATATCAAGAAACGATTATTTTGCGCTTGCGGGTAAAAAGATCCTCGCTGTCGGCGGCACGCTTGGCGAAACTGCGCTAAGCGCGGTAAGCGATACGCTTAAGGAGAGGGAGTGCGCGCTGATAACGCTGTTTTACGGCAAGAGCGTGCCCGAGGAATATACCGAGGACCTTGCGGAGCGCATAGGCGAGCTTGACGACGACGTGGAAGTGGCTGTCGTTTCTACGCTCGAGACTGTATGCGACATTACTATAACTTTTGAGTAAAGAGGGATTTTGACTATGGAAAAGATAACTAACAGAAAAAAGCTTGCGCTTTACGGCTGCTCGGGACTTGGTGTTAATATGATAAATATCATAGTAGGCTCGTATTTGTGCAGCGCGTTGATGACAGGCGGATTTGTGGACAACGTCGAGAATTGGACTTATCTCAACAAGACGCTCGTCGTAGCGGGACTGTGGGCGGTTCTCAGATTTATCGCAAAGGCGTTTGACGGCGTTATCGACCTGCCCTTGGCGACGTTTGCCGATAAGCTTCACACTCGCTTTGGACGCAGAAAGACAGCGATACTCGTCGGACTTATACCGACGGTCATCGCCTATTGCTTGTTCCTTATACCGCTCACACCCAATGAGAGCATCGCGAATACGCTTTGGTTTGGCGCTTTGCTCATGATCTTCTACGCGTGCTATACGCTGACGATGCTGACCTATTACGCGACCTTCTCGGAAATATGCAAGGACGAGAGCGATACGCTGTTTTTGTCCAACGCCAAGTCGATATGCGACGTCGTGTACTTCAGCCTCAGCTTCGCGCTCGTTCCCGTGTTCGTCAGCCTTGGCGTGAATATCCGCTTCGTCGCGCTTATATTCCTGCCTCTCGTGCTGACTATGCTCATTCCGTTCTTTCTGCTTAAGGAAAAGGGAACTGACAGCAAGGACGAGGAGTTGGTCGAGCCTCTGACACTCGGCAAGTCTCTCGCGGTGTCCTTTGGCAATAAGACTTTTATCTATTGGATGCTCACGCTTTCCGTAATGACCGTCGGACTTCAGCTCTTCCTCGGCGGAATAAACGAGCTGTTCTCGTCCACGGGACTTAATATGACGGTAGTTATGGCGTCGTCGTTCGCGCCCGTTCCGCTGACCATACTTGCCTATAACAAGATAGTGAAAAAGTGCGGTCTCGGAGTTGGATATAAATTTGTGCTTACCATCTTTTCGATCGGTATGGGGATCATGCTGTTGTGCTTTGCGCTGTCGAGCATAGTTGCGCCCATAGTTCTGACTGTCATTGCCGTGCTTGGAGGTATCTTCGTATCCTTCTCGCTCGGAGCGTTCTTCTCGATAACCTACGTCGTGCCCGCAAATCTCGCCGCAAAGGAGCTTGAGAGACGCGGAAACGGAGTTTCGGGAATGTACTTCGCCGTTCAGGGCCTTTTCGAGGGGATCGCGGCGGGAATAGCGACAGGACCTATACTTACAATACTTAAGGATAAGGACGTTATCTACCTTCTTCCCGTAGTCGTTATCGTTTGCTGTGTGATAGCTTTCGTTATGTCGTTCTTCTTCCCACGTGACATAGCTCTTATGGGAAAGAACGTAAGCATGAAGAAGACAAAGTAATAGGTATGTTTTACGCGTTTTTCAGGCTTTTCGGTCTGACTATGGGATATCCCGCGCAGCTTGTGCTGTTTAAGCGCAAGACCTACTATGAGGACAAAAAGAGCACGCGTCTGTTTCGTGGCGGAAAGCTTATAATATCCAATCACTTCAGTATGTTTGACTACGTGCTTACCTCATTTATCGTTTATCCGAGGAAGCTCAACGTAGTGGCATCGGAGATGCCTTTCAAAATAGGGATAGTGAGATTCGGAATGAAATTTTTCGGCGCTATACAGGCAAACAGAGAGACTAAGAATATGCGTTTTATGGATACGTGCGCCGAGGTTATAAAAAAAGGACAGCTTGTACAGATATTTCCCGAGGGGCAAAATACGCCCGACGGTAATATCCACGAGTTCAAGCATAGCTATCTCGTTATAGCGTACAGGGCGGGAGCGCCGATAGTTCCTATCGTTACGGACGGAAATTACGGTCTCTTCCGCAGAGCGCGCGTGATCATAGGCAAGGAGATAGACGTGTCACGATTCTTCGAGGCGGGCAGACGAACGCCTACGAGAGAGGAGCTCAGAATAGCTAACGACTACGTGTTTTCTAAGGTGCTCGAGCTCAGAGCCGAGCTTGAGGATTTAAAGGCGCAGGAAAGGAGATCGAAAAAATGATAGGCGTTATAACACACCCCGTGTTTCTTTGGACGCTTCTCGGTGTCGTCCTGTCGGGCGTTGCCTTTTGGATTGTCTCCTGCGTCGTTGCGTCTTATTTGGTTTACGTTAAGACGCTCAAGCGCGAGAGTCGGGATAAATGGAGCAGAGACATTCCCTCGGACCTCGGAGAGCAATCGGTGGCGATGTACGAGATCGGTTGCGCTTGGGGCAGAGAGAACGAGCGGCATAAGACCGACGTTCATATAGTACGTGACGGACTTAACCTGTACGGTGAGTATTACGACCTCGGATACGACAAATGCGTTATGATACTGTCGGGCAGAACGGAATGCCTCAAATACGGCTACTATTTCGCGATACCCTATGCTAATAACGGCTATAACGTGCTCGTCGTTGACCCTCGCGGACACGGACTGAGCGACGGGGAATACAATACCGTAGGCTTTGAGGAGAGCCGTGACGCTATCGCTTGGATAGAGCATATAAGAGATACGTTCGGAATACGCTTTTTCGTATTCCACGGCATATGCATAGGCGCGGCGGGCGGTATGCTCGCGCTTGCGAGCGGTAAGTGTCCTTTGGAGGTAAAGGCGATAGTCACTGAGGGAATGTTCCCGAATTTCAAGCAATCGGTCAAAAATCATATGATAGAGCAAAAACGTCCGAGATTTCTTACGCTTGATCTCGTTGATGCGTGGATGAAGCATTTTACGGGACACAGTATGAAGTACGGACCGTTGGACGTAATAGATAATGTAAGCGTTCCGTTGCTTATGCTACATAGTAAGGAGGACCTTTATTCCACTCCTGAATACGCGAGAAGACTTTATTATAAGTCGGGAAGTCAGCATAAGAGGCTGGTGTGGTTTGAGCACGGAAAGCACTCTATGCTGCGTATAACCGACACCGAGCTTTACGACAACTCAATAAGTGAATTTTTAGCTGACATTTCAGCTATTGAAAATAATATAAATACAGAAAAGGAGAAAGAGAATGTATTGTAGTAATTGTGGAATCAAGCTTCCCGAGGACGCAAAATTCTGCCCCACCTGCGGAACGGCGATCAAGGTAGAAGAAGCAACCGAGACAACTGTGGTGGAGACCAAGACGCCATTTGTTGAGGACACCGTAGAGGAGACACCCGCGTACGATGCTTATGCAATCGCAGAAGACAGAGCGCCCGAGGCACAGGCTTCCGATATATACGCGGCTCAGTATTCGGCACAGATGCAAGACGAGGAGTACCTCAAGGAAAAGGACGCGCTTGCGGGTGATGTGTTAAAGTTCGGAATATTCGGTCTTGCGTTCAGCGAGCTTGGAATAGTAGGACTCATTTTGTCGATCATAGCGAGACGTAAGGTGAATAAGTACATAGACAAATACGGCGAGGTCACGGGACGCGCGGCAGTCGGAAGGGGACTCAGCATAGGCGGCTTTGCGGCAAGTATCGTAATGACGGTATTCTGGTCTTTCTACGGATTTATATATGCTATGCTCTTGCTCTCCATACTAATGGGATTTTGATCAAAAAACCATCAGAGGACGAAGGACTTACACATCCTTCGTCCTTACTTTTCTTTTGGAAAAAGAAAAGTAAGGAAAAGAAAACAAAGAAAAAGAAAATAAAGCAAAAGAAAACAAAGAAAAAAGAAAATTGAGAAAACAAAAGAAAACGCTGAAACAAAGACATTCGTAAAATTTAGGCTTTATAGGGTAGGTTGTTTTACTTAATTGGAGATCCTTTGGTGATGTTTGTAGAGCGAGCTGCTCAGGATGACTCGGCGAGGTGCGAACATTGCGCGATATAGGATGTTCACTATCACCATTGTAGGGGTC
>JAZSNX010000145.1:0-3361 GCA_045536665.1 Eubacteriales bacterium | reverse complement strand
GATCCGACTTGGTTTCTTTCTCAGGTCATGTGTTCAAGTGCGTTGACAAGGGCTTCGGCAAGAAGGAACAGGTTGACGTTGTTGTCCGTCCTGAGGACGTTGACGTTGTTCCCGTAGAAAAGGGTATGCTTTCGGGAACTGTAACGTCCGTCACCTTCAAGGGCGTACACTATGAGATAATCGTCGATATCGACGGCTTCAAGTGGATGATACAGTCAACGGACTACGTAGCGCCTGAAGCAGAGATAGGCGTTTATATCGAGCCTGACGCTATCCATATAATGAAGAAATCCGAGTATTCCAATATGTTTGGTGACTATTCCACTTTCTCGGACGAGATCGAGCATCTTTCCGACGTCACGGAGGGCGAGGAGGAATGACCAGAACACCACAGACACGGAAGGCTCACCGTTCTCTTTTACAGAGATATGCGGCAGCTCCGCATATCGTTTGGTCGGTACTGTTCATAATCGTGCCGTTGATATTTGTGGCATATTACGCATTCACCGATGACGGCTCCTTCACGTTTTCAAACATTGCGGCTTTCTTTACAAGGGATTATCTGCTGATATTCTGGAAGTCGGTAAAGCTTGCGTTTATAGCGACCTTTATATGTCTTTTGCTTGGCTATCCGATAGCTTATTTTATAACCACCTGTAAGCCTAAGACACAAAGACTTCTTATAGTTCTTCTTATGCTTCCCATGTGGATGAACTTCCTTATAAGAACGTACGCTCTTATGACGCTTTTGCAGGATACGGGCATTATAAACTCGCTTCTGTCCAAGGTCGGTCTTGGTCCTGTTCATATCATAGGAACGGAGACTGCGGTCGTTATCGGTATGGTATACGACTATCTACCCTATATGATATTGCCGATATACTCGGTAATGGCTAAGATGGATCACCGATTGATAGAAGCTGCCTCTGACCTTGGCTGTAATGGCTTTGGCGTTCTGCGCAAGGTCATTCTCCCGCTCAGCATTTCGGGAGTTATCTCGGGTGTAACGATGGTATTCGTGCCCTCGATAAGTACCTTCTATATTTCTCAAAAGCTCGGCGGAGTTGACACGTTGCTCATAGGTGACGTTATCGAACAGCATTATACCTCATCTAACTACAATATGACTGCTTCCCTGTCGTTCGTGCTTATGGTGATACTTATCGTCGGTCTTGCTATAGTCAACCACTATACCGACAGTGACGAGGGAGGAGGTATGATGATATGAAAAGATTTTCTAAGTTTTATATCGGACTTATTCTCTTTTTCCTTTTCGCGCCTATTGCCGTTATGATCTTTTTCTCGTTTAACGCGGGAAAGAGCACCTCGATATTTACAGGCTTTTCGCTTGATTGGTACTTAGAGCTTTTCAAGAACAGCGAGATACTCAACGCTCTTAAGAATTCGCTTATACTTGCCGTTACATCGGCAATTATCGCCACTGTCATCGGTACTGCCGCCGCGTTTGGTATACACCATATGAAGAGCAAGTATCTCAGACAGTCGCTTATGACCGTCACCAATATTCCGCTTATGAATCCTGAGATAATAACGGGAATATCTATGATGTTCTTATTCGTATTCGTCGGCGGAATTCTGGGACTTACCACAAAGCTGAATTTCTGGACGATGCTCATAGCACATATTACGTTCTGCTTACCGTACGTTATTCTAAACGTATTACCCAAGTTTAAGCAGATGAACAAGGCGCTTCCGGAAGCAGCACTTGACCTTGGGTGCACTCCCATACAATCATTTTTCAAGGTACAGCTCCCCGCTATAATGCCCGGTGTTATCACAGGACTTACTATGTCCTTCACGCTGTCCTTTGATGACTTTGTAATCAGCTATTTTACCTCGGGAACGGATTTCCAGACACTTCCCATACTGATATACAGTATGACAAAGAAGTCCGTTAAGCCCACTATATATGCTCTTTCATCTATAATCTTTGTTATAATTCTCGTAATGCTTCTTATTACCAACCGTGAAAAGTCATCGTATGAGAGGCTTGAGGCAAAGAAGGCAAAAGCCGAAAAGAAACGCAAGGAAGCGATAAACAAGGCAAACAAGAGCAAAAAACAAAAGCTTTCTTCGGGTGCGCCTGTTTTTGAAGCGCCTTCGCAAAACAAGAAGTTCTCATCTTATCCCCTCAAGATAGTCGCAATGATTTGTGCTGTCGCGGTTATCATATCGGCTTGCGTTATGATTGGCGTGTACACGAGAAATACCATAACGCTCAACGTATATAACTGGGGAGAATACATCTCCGACGGCTCTGATGACTCTTTAGACGTCAACAAAGCGTTTGAGGAATATTGCCGAAACACACTCGGCAAGCGTGTCAAGGTCAACTACGTCACTTACACGTCAAACGAGGACCTCTACGCTAAGCTTTCGTCCAACGCCGTAAGCTACGACGTTATCGTTCCCTCTGATTATATGATAGCGCGACTTGCTTCTGAGGGGCTGTTGCAGGAGCTTGATTTTGAGAACATTCCGCTTTACGAGGAATGCATCAGTGAGGACTTCAGAAATCTTTATTACGACCCTGAAAACAAGTATTCAGTTCCCTACACCTACGGTATGATCGGTGTTATCTACGACGCGAACAAGGTAGATGAGGCGGATATCGGGGATTGGGATCTTATGTGGAATCAAAAGTATTCAGGACAGATAGTTCAGTTTAACAACGCAAGAGACGCCTTTGGTACTGCGTTCTATAAGCTGGGGCTTGACGTAAACACTACGGATAAGTCCGCTTGGGACACAGGCCTTGAGGAGCTCAAGAAGCAAAAGCCGCTTCTTAACAAGCTGGTTATGGACGAGATATTCAATATGATGGAGTCAGGCGAGGCTGCTATCGGCGCATACTATGCAGGTGACTATCTTACTATGCTTGACAATCAAGCGGAAAACGTCGACCTTAGATTCTATTATCCCGAAAACACCAACTTGTTTGTAGACGCTATGTGTATTCCCACCTGCGCGCAAAACAAGGAGCTTGCCGAGCAATATATCAACTTTATGCTCAGCGAAGAGCCTGCTATTGCCAATGCGGAATACATATGCTATGCTTCTCCCAATTCACTCGTTTATAATAACGAGGTCTATAAGGAGGATATGGGTGACGCTATGGATATCCTCTACCCCGAGAACTTTGACTTTGCGGCGAAGTATGACGCAAACTGCTATAAGGATCTCGACAAGGAAACCAAGGCATATCTCAATACTATTTGGGAGAAATTTAAAACTGCGAAATAAAGCTAAACAAAACGAGTATCCCGACTTCCCACAAAGAAGGCGGGGTACTCGTTTACTTTTTTGTTTACCGTAAGGTCATCAAGCGGTCCAAAAAGAG
>JAZSNX010000208.1:0-8113 GCA_045536665.1 Eubacteriales bacterium | reverse complement strand
GTCCTCGTTCTTGGAGGATACGTGGAAGCATATCCATATAACAGCAGGTACAGCGGCGATAGCGGCAAGCGAGAGATAGTATTTTCGCATACGCAGAAACGTGACAGAGCCGTATCGGGACGGTGTGAATCCGCGGATGAGGCGGCTGTGTCTGCGAGGGAAGCATACGCTTTTTGGCGCATCCTCCTCCTTTAGCATCTGCACACAGCTCATTCGTCTTATCAAGAGGCATTGATACTCGACCACAAGCCTTATGCATAGATACGACAGTGCAAGTACGACGATGAGTGACAGCCACGAAAAGCTGTATGAATACCCGTGTTGTTTAAACGCGTAATTACAAAGCGCTAAGGCTATCGGGTAGCCCGCAGCCGTCGCGGCCAGATGCGGAGCATAGAGCTCGCATTTGAGCATAGCGCGTATTTTCTTTATCTTAGCTCCGTGCGTGACGTACATACCCCAAACGTATTTGTCACGGTCAGCCGAGGCAAAGGTGACCTTTTGATACGCAGTAAGAGAGCACACTCCCCATACGATGAGAGCGCCTATGAATATAGAGGTGCTGTTGAAGGCTACCTTGAAGTTTTCGGAAAGAAAGGAGTTCTTTTCTACGTCGAATATACCCGATGAGGACGTAATGGAAGTGTAGTCGTTCAGTATGGTTTGCTGGTTTCGTATATTCTCGATACCCGTTATACATACCACCGACAAAAGTATCTGCAATATCAGCATAACGAGAAGCATTCCCGCAAGGCTCTTTTTCGATGAAAAGAGGTTTTTAAGAGAGGGAATGACCGTCATGGTTATTTTCTTTTTTATATAATCGGAGAGCTCCCAGAGCATAGCATCCTCCTATCGATAAGTTTACATAAAAATTATATCACATAAAGCAGCACCGTGTCAATAAAATCCAAAGGATAAAAGAAAAAAAGCAGATCGACGCGTCACACGCTTTTGCATAGTGACCTTGATCTGCTTTTTCTATTGCTACCCTTAAAGGCTTAAGCTCTGTCCTTCTTGATTGTACGAAGGCAACGAGAACAAACTGCAACGATCTTAAATATACCATCAACAATTACCTTAACCTTGCGGATGTTGGGCTTCCATGTTCTGTTTGTTTTGCGATGCGAGTGTGAAACGGACTGTCCGAAAACAACTCCCTTTCCGCAAATACTGCACTTTGCCATAATGACACCTCCCTATAATGCGCTCGTCGCACATTGACTTTGTGAAATAATTCCATAGAACATTTGCTATTATATCATAACTCCAAAAAAAATGCAAGAGCTTTTTTGAAAAAAATCAAAAAATCTTTATATTTTTGTAAAAATGCGCCTTAAAGCAGGTGACCCGAGCAAATATTGCCGTCAGTTACGCACAGCTTGACCTTGAGAAGCTCCGCGTGCAGATCGCGCTCCGACGGAACGTGCACCTCGATAAAGTCAGCGGTGTGTCCTATTGCCACTCCGTCTCGGCAGGTCTCAAACAGCACCTCGGCAACACGACAGTCGGCTATCTCGCGCTCAAGTAGGGCGCGGCGGGACTCTGCCTCCACCCCGGAGAGAATGTGCAGCCTGCGGCTCTTTTCCTGCTTTGATATCTGCCCGTCCATAGCCGCCGCGGGTGTGCCCGCGCGCTTGGAATACGGGAATATGTGCGTAGTAAGAAATCCTGCGTTTTTAACGAATTCAACCGTCTCAAGAAAGTTTTTCTCGGTCTCTCCGGGGAAGCCCACGATGATATCGGTAGTGAATTTAACATTGGGTATGTATTCTCTCAAAAGCTCCATCGCCCTTGCCGCCATCTCTGCGTTATACTTGCGCTTCATTGCCGCGAGCACGGCGTTGCTTCCGCTTTGAAGTGATAGATGAAAGTGAGGGGCGAGGGAGGAAAGGGGAGCGATACGCTCAACGAAATCCTTTTTTATGAGAGAGGGGTCGAGCGAGCCGAGGCGTACCCGTCCAATACCCTCTATCTTATCTACACGGCATAGAAGAGAGGCAAGGTCGACGTCTCCAAGGTCCTTGCCGTAGGATGCCGTCTCGATACCCGTGAGCACCACCTCTTTGCAACCGCCTCGTGTCAGCTCATTGACCTCACTGACCACGTCGGCGGGCGTCTTTGAGCGTATCTTGCCGCGGGCTGAGGGGATTATGCAATAGGTACAGCGGCTCTCACAGCCGTCCTCTATCTTGACGTAGGCGCGTGTGCGCTCAAATCTTGTGATATTCATTTTCTCAAACGGGGCGGCGTTGATATCCTCTATCCGCAGCTCCGCCACGGCGTTCTTTTTTTCGCCATTTACAAGACGCTCGGCAATGTCGGCGACGCAAAGCTTGTTGGTGTTGCCCACAACCGCGTCAACTCCCTCTATTTTCCCCACCTCGCCCGCGGCGGTCTGAGCCATACAGCCGGTGACCAAAACGTAAGCGTTGGGATTGGCTGATATCGCGCGGCGAATAAACTGACGAGCCTTTCTGTCGGACTCGGCGGTGACGGTGCAGGTGTTTATAACGTACACGTCGCATACCGACGACGGCTCACCTATAACAAAGCCTCTGTTCTCAAGCGCCTCGGCGATCGCCTGTGATTCATATTGATTTACCTTACAGCCGAGGGTGTATATCCCCACGGTCTTATTTGTGTTGGGCATAAGCTTATCTCCTATCAAAGATACATATATTTTACCACGTTTTGCGAGTTTTGTAAATATAAAAAAGGATATTTAAAAATATTGAAAAAGTACTTGAAAAAAGGGGGAAAATATATTATAATAGAAATGTCGAAACGACGTATTTTTTGGATTTAAGGAGAACAAAAATGAGCCAGCTTCATATAGTCGATCACCCTCTTATAGTACACAAGCTTTCCATTATGCGTAACAAAAAGACGGGATCTAAGGATTTCCGTGAGCTTCTCAATGAGATTGCTATGCTTATGGGCTACGAACTTACACGCGATCTGCCTCTTGAGGACATCGTTATAGAGACGCCCATCACAAAAATGACGGCAAAGACGGTGTCCGGAAAGAAGCTTGCTATCGTTCCCATACTCCGCGCGGGACTTGGAATGGTGGACGGACTTCAGAGTCTCGTTCCCGTAGCAAAGGTAGGACATATCGGTCTTTACCGTGACCCTGAGACCCATAAGCCCGTTGAGTATTACTGCAAGCTCCCTCACGATATTGAGGAGAGAATAGTTATACTCGTTGACCCTATGCTCGCCACCGGTGGCTCGGCTGCAGACGCGCTGACTATGCTTAAGGAGAGAGGCTGTAAGCAGATACGCTTTATGTGTCTTGTTGCCGCTCCCGAGGGAGTAGCGAAGGTTCAGGAGGCGCACCCTGACGTTGATATTTACACGGCGGCGCTTGACGAGTGCCTTAATGAACACGCGTATATCGTCCCCGGTCTCGGAGACGCGGGCGACAGAATATTCGGAACGCTTTGAGTTTTGGAAAGGACGGGACTGTGCATCTAAACGTGTGCAGTCCCTTACTAAATTTATGAGAATAATCCGTATAGAAAAGAACGATGCGGGGCAGAGGCTTGATAAGTTTCTCAGTAAGGCTGTCAAGGGCTTGCCTGCGTCGATGATGTATAAGTGCATCAGAACTAAAAAGATAAAGGTCAACCGTAAAAGAGCGGAGCAGGCGTACGTGCTTCGCGAGGGTGATGAGATACAGCTTTTTATAAGAGATGAGTTTTTTGACAGCCCCGAAAAGGACGACGGTGCTTTGTCCCGTATCACACCCAAGCTCAATATACTTTACGAGGACGACAATATAATGCTTCTCAACAAACGCCCGGGCGTGCTTGTCCACGAGGACACCGAGGGCGGTGAGAACACGCTTATTATGCATATAAAGGCGTATCTGTACGCCAAGGGCGAATACGACCCTGAGAGAGAGCAGTCCTTCGCGCCCTCTCTTTGCAATAGAATAGACAGAAATACGGGCGGTATAGTCATAGCCGCCAAAAACGCCGAGGCGCTTCGTGATATGAATGCCAAGATAAAGAACGGAGAAGTGAGAAAGCACTATCTTTGTCTCGTTCACGGCGCTCCGCCAAAGAACAGCGATATAATCAAGGGATATCTCAGAAAGAACTCAAGGACAAATACTGTCGAGGTTAGGGATAAGTACTTTGACGGAGCTAAGGACATAATGACGGGATATACCGTTCTTGAAAGACGGGGAGACACGACACTCGTTGAGATAGAGCTTTTTACGGGAAGAACGCATCAGATAAGAGCGCACATGGCGCATATCGGCAATCCCTTGGTGGGTGACGGAAAATACGGTGTCAACCGTGATGACCGCAAGAGCGGCTTCAAATATCAGGCGCTCTACGCGTATAAGCTGATATTCCCAAAAACAAACGCAAAAAACAGCCTTTCTTACCTTGAGGGTAAGGAATTTTGTCTTGATAAAAAGGAGATATGGTTCGTATGAACGTAAACAGGCTTACCGACAAAAGAACATATAGATTTCTTCTGCTTGCAGTGAGCGGAGTGCTTACGGGACTTATGCTCGTGTTCCCGAAGCTCGGCTTTCTTGAGTGGGTGACACTCGTGCCTGTCGGCATATTCCTGCTCTCCGAGGCGGATACGCCGCATACGAGAATGAGAGGCACGTACCTTTACGGATTTTTCTTCTTTTTGTGCTACTACGTGGTAGTGTTCCATTGGTTTATAAATCTTTATCCTCTTGATTTTATCTACGGTATGACCCCTGCGGCGGCTATTGCCGTCGTGCTTGCGGGCTGTATCGGTCTGTCGATATTTCAAGCGCTTTTCGGCGGACTTACGTTCGTCGCCGCCCGCCTTTGTCTCAGAACACGCTTTCTCTCAAAAAGAAAGCTGCTTCGCCCGTTCTGCGTCGCGGGAATATGGGCTGTCTATGAGTGGACGCAAACGCTTGGCTGGTGGGGCGTTCCGTGGGGCAGGCTTGCTATCGGTCAGTCGGAATACATAATAGGACTCCAAACGGCGTCACTGTTCGGCTCTTATTTTATTACGTTCGTGATAGTCGCTGTTAACCTTTGTGTAGCGTATGCCATTATTGAGAGAAGATCACTTAAGGTTATGGGAGTATGCGCGGCGGCGCTGCTTGTATTTCAGTACGGAGCGGGAACGGCTCTGTACTTGATAGATAATAAAAACGTAGGAACAGTAAAGATAGCCGCTATTCAGGGCAACGTGTCCTCGCTTGACAAATGGAGCTCGGGAAGCACGCAAAAGACATACGATATATATGAGGAGCTTACACTGAAGGCGGCAAAAGAGGGCGCGGACATAGTGGTATGGCCCGAGACCGCGCTTCCGTACGTCATAGAGCCCGACGATAGTGACGGAGAGTATTGCTCCGAGCTTGCTATGGAGGCAGGCGTTACTATACTTGTGGGGGCTTTTACTGAGGACGAGGAGCTTGATGGGGAATATAACTCTATTATTGCCGTACTGCCCGACGGTAGCTTCCACGAGACGGTGTACTCCAAAATAAGGCTTGTTCCGTTTGGCGAGTTCGTGCCCTTTAAGGAGGTCTTTGAGGTAGTGATCCCGCCGCTTGCGGAGCTCGTTATGAGCGGAGAGGATGTGCTCAGAGGACAGGACGCGAATGTTATCGAGCTTGACGAGGCGAGCGTTGGCGCTCTTATCTGCTTTGATTCGATATACGAGGAGCTTGCGAGAGACGCGACGCTTGAGGGAGCGCAGGTGATATGCCTTTCCACCAACGACTCATGGTTCTCGGATTCGGCGGCGCTTTATATGCACAACGCTCAGGCGCAGCTCAGGGCAATAGAGAACGGCAGATACGTAGCAAGAGCGGCAAACACGGGAATATCGACTGTTATTACGGATAAGGGGAAGGTAGTATGCGAGCTTGAGCCGCTTGTTGACGGAATGGTGATAAGCGAGGTCGAGCTCAACACACATAAGACGCTCTATACGGTGATAGGAAACCTGTTCGTTTATCTCTGGATAGCCGCGATAGCGACACTTCTTGCGTTTGAAACGGTGCTGCTTATTCGTAAAAGAAAAGATAATAAAAATTAGCACGTAAATGGGTCGCTCATTCGAGCGACCCATTATAGCAGTTCCTTTAAAATAAGATATTCTGTCACGCAGCGCGAATTCACCACAGAGCCTATATTAGAAGTTTGAATATAATCTCTCTTTGTTTACAATAATACGTATATAAAACGTTATTGGAGGATATTGATTTGATCAAGTGGATAATATTTGCTTTTGCGCTCGGGTTCGTTTTATCGTTTCCGATATCGATCTCGTGTACTTGCTTTTACCATATATTTTATTCAAAAAAGAGAAGGGCGCTGAGCGAGGATGAATTCTCGACGATAGAGGGAGATGCCTACGAGCCCCACAAGGACAAAATGATCGCTCTTATGCGGGAGATACGCTCAATGCCGTATACCGACGTCAGCGTCGTGTCACACGACGGTCTTACACTCAGAGGCAAGTATTATGAATACAAAAAAGGCGCGCCCGTTGAGATACTGTTTCACGGATACCGAGGGAGCGCCGAGCGTGACTTTTGCGGAAGTATGTTCCGTTGCTTTGCCCTTGAGCATAACGTGCTTATGGTGGATCATCGAGCGAGCGGAAGAAGCGAGGGCAGAGTGATAACCTTTGGGGCAAGGGAGAGTCGAGACTGTCTTACGTGGATAGACTTCGTAATAAACGAAATCGATAAGGATGCCAAGATATTTATAACGGGGGTCTCTATGGGCGCGGCAACGGTTATGAATGCCGCGGGCAAGGATCTGCCTCAAAACGTCGTAGGCGTTATAGCCGATTGCGGCTATACCTCAACCAAGGATATAGTAAAAAAGGTTATGAGAGATATGAAGCTCCCCGCAAATATTTTCTATCCGTTTGCAAGGATAGGCGCTATCATACTCGGAGGCTTCGATCCCGAACGGATATCTCCCATCAAGTCTATGAAGAGCTGCCGTGTTCCGATAATATTTTTTCACGGAGATGCCGATGCGTTCGTGCCTTGTAGTATGAGCGTTAAAAACTTTGAGGCGTGCGGCTCTGAAAAAAAGCGGCTTGTCATAACGCACGGAGCGGATCACGGACTTTGCTTTCCACACGATATGGAGGGATACTTCCGTGAGGTCAAGAGCTTCTTTGACGAGGCTGTGTGAAAAGAAAATTTGCTATTGCTTTTTTGCGAAAAATATGATATAATGAATGAAACACAAAAGCAAAGGAGGGATAGCCTTGCATTTACAGGAATCAGGAGAGATGTATCTTGAGAGCATTCTCGTGCTTTCAAAAAGCTCAAGCTCCGTAAGAGCGATAGATATATGCGAATATATGGGATACTCAAAGCCGAGCGTCAGCCGTGCCTTGGGGCTTCTCAAGGATGGCGGATACGTCGTTGTCGATAAGCACGGCTTTCTCACCTTGACGGACGAGGGCAGGGCGGTTGCGGAGAAGATATACGACAGACATACAGAGATAAGCGCTTTTCTTGTAAGTCTTGGCGTGTCCCCTTCGGTCGCCTCCGAGGACGCCTGCAAGATAGAGCACGTCATAAGCGACGAATCCCTTGAGGCGATAAAGAGACATCTTAAGGAGCATCAATAAAATAAACAACAAAGAAACGCTATCGCAATGCGATAGCGTTTCTTTATTTGGTGGTCGAAATAAACCCCCAGTTCAACTGGGGGAGGGGTAAAACCGAGCCGTGCTACAAATAAGTTGAACAAACTTTAAGCAAGCCCATTGAAAAGAATTAAACCTCCTTGTATAATGTAAGTGGTTTGGCACCGCATTACAAAAGTAAAAGGAGGTTTAATAATGAAAAAAGAACATAACGAGATAAAAAGCACAGCTCACAGCAAATACAGGTGCCAATACCACATAGTCTTTGGCCCAAAATTATAGAAGAAAAGAGATATATGGGACATTGAAAAAAGATATTGGAGAAATCCTGAGAAAATTGTGCGAGCAAAAGGGGGTAGAGATCACAGAGGCAGAGGCATGCCCGGATCATATCCATATGCTCGTAAGTATCCCGCCACATTTAAGTATAGCACAATTTATGGGATATCTCAAGGGGAAAAGAAGCTTAATGATCTTC
>JAZSNX010000179.1:0-2146 GCA_045536665.1 Eubacteriales bacterium | reverse complement strand
GGGATAGCCGAAGAAGCTTTTGAAGCGCTTTGAAAAATACAGTGGGTCGTCGTATCCGACGGCGGTGGCAAACGCGGCAGTCGCGCATTCGTTTGAAATAACGAAAATATAAACAAAGGCAATATCAAACCGTTAAGGAATGATATTGCCTTTGTTTATTTTATTTCCTGCTCTAAGTTTTTAAATTCGGGAGTGTCAAAAAAATCGATCAGGGTAATTCCAAAGCCGTCGCATAGCATCTTCAGAGTTACGATACCGGGGTTTTTGCTTTTTCCGTAAAGAATGTTCTTTATTGACGATGGCGCGACTGCCGATTCCATTGCGAGCTTGTGAATAGACATCTTTTTTTCTCCAAGTAATTGTAAAAGCCTGTTTTTTACTGTCGTGTAGGTATCCATAAATAAAACTCCTTTAGCATTATTATGGACTAATTATAGCCCAAACCTCTTGACAATATGGGCTATATATGATACAATATAGGCTATAAATAGCCTTTTTAAAGGAGGACAGTATGAAAAAACAAAAAATTATTTTGATAGTGGCGCTCTGCTTGGCGCTTACTATGCTTCTTTGCTCTTGCGTGGGACCTCAGGGCGAGCAAGGGCCTAAGGGCGACAAGGGTGACACCGGCGCGACGGGAGCAACTGGAGTAGCTGGAACTACAGGCGCACAAGGTCCGCAGGGCGTACCCGGTGAGAGCGGAACGGATGGTAAAACCGCCGAGTTTCGCGTAAACGACGGCTGGTTGCAGTGGAAGTATACCGATGAAACCGAGTGGAAGGATCTCTATGAGTACGGTCCTACCGTAAACGATATTTATTTTCCTGTTCCCGACGGCGTTCCTTATGCTTGGATAAGCACTTATTCCGAGACCGATAATTACGGTCTTGCGGGAACTTATACCATTATTGCCGAAAAGAAATTTGCCGTTGGAACAACGATAGCATTGAAGGCAACGGTAAATGACGGCTATATCTTTGACGGCTGGTACGTAAATGATGAGCTTGTTTCCGATGAGCTTGAGTGCGTATATTCCGTATCTGCTCACGATGCTGATATAGAGGCAAGATACTCCTTCTATTCGCTTACAGTTGCGTCCAATCTTTCAGAGATAGGACCTGCGGGTACGCATACCTCTATCAGAGATAAAAAGGTAGTTCCGGGAACTGAGATAGAGCTTGTGGCAACGGTAAACGACGGATATAATTTTGACGGCTGGTATATGAACGGACTTTGCGTTTCCAGAGCGCTTTCCTTTACATATACTATGGATGAATATGATGCCGAGATATACGCTGTTTACAGTGCATACACGCTTACGACCTTAGGTATTCAGGGTAACGGTGATACAGGAGCTGACGCCGGCTTTGGCGCGGGAACTTATACGGTTTACAGCAACGAAAGGATATCGGCAGGAAAGACGGTAACGCTTGTCGCAACTGTCAAGGACGGCTACAACTTTGTGGGTTGGATCACTGCTGACGGTGCGCTGATAAGCACAGATCTTGAATGTACGTATACTATGGAAAGATCGAACGTTACCATTTATGCGGTATACACGTATTACGTTTTGAATACGACGGCGAAGTATTGTTATGATAGTTACAATGAAGCTAGCAGATGGGAACTGAGTTCTCCGGCACTTTATATATCTTCTGTTTATGAGAAACAAAAGTTTTCAATAAACACTTTAATAACCTTAATTGCAAATGATGTTGATGGATATACATTTTATGGCTGGATGTCAGGCAATGCCGTATTGAGTCAGAATAAGACTTATACGTTTTCGATGGTTGCAAGTAATTTGGACATATACGCATTGTACGTTGAAAACTAATTTATAATAGCACAAGCACCCGCTTTCGGGTGCTTGTGCTGTTTGCATTCTCATATAGCAAAGAATAAGGTGGTCAAATATTTATCGGTGATATGAGATCCTTCGGCGACGCTCGCAGAGCAAGCTGCTCAGGATGACATGTAGGAGTGAAGTGCATCGAAAACAATATTAAATATCGATAACGCTCACTTGACGAGTCATTCTGAGCGAAGCGCAAGCGTAGCCGAAGAATCCCCAAATACCTCACAAATTAGGATTTATAGGGGAGATGGATCTAACAGGTCGTAGGGGCGATTCACGAATCGCCCG
>JAZSNX010000218.1:0-3853 GCA_045536665.1 Eubacteriales bacterium | reverse complement strand
CCAAATGATCAACTCCTTGGCTCACAGAACGACATGGCTACGATCCGACTTCATTATCCGTATCAGGTTAAAGGGTTCGGCTCTCGCCATCTCAGCCATTATGGGCACCCTCGATTTCTATGTGGTTTTTACATAGGTCATTATACCACCATCACTTATATTTGTCAATAGCTTTTCGCAAATATCAATAATGATAATTTGACTTTACCGACTTCATACTTACAGAGGCAAGCAGCTTCTCGTCAATAACTATCTGCGACATATACTTATCGATATATTCCGCAAGCAATTGGTTCTTGATCGTAGAGAGGAAGTTATAGCTTCCGTTACTCGCGCGGAAGAAGTCTCCATTTTCTTCCTTGGCGTATCCGCCATCCTCAAGCTTATACTTCATTACTACGTGTATACCGTATGCGTCCTCACCATCTGGAACTATCTTTCTTACCTCGCCGATCTCCATATCAAGCAGAGCGTCTCTTACGTCAGCGACGTAGTCGCTCGTTCTCGTAAGATAAAAGCCATTCGGATATTCCGTCATTCCAGCGTCCTCGCCGTACTCCGCGACAAGGGCATCAAAGGCTTGATAGTCACCCTTCTCTACCTTTTCCATGATAAGTGTTGCCTTATCACTCAGCGCGATTATCTCGTCGGTGGTCATCTTCTCCGTTATCGTGTTTCCATTTTTATCTGTCTGCGCCTTGCGAATACCGTTTTTCTTATCATAAGCTATCTTACCGTCCTCGGTTACGAAAATGATATCCCCATTGATATCCTTGACGACAGCTCCGTTCTCCTCTTTTTTTGTGCCGTTTTCTTTATCGTACGCTATAGTTCCGTCCTCATTATAGTATATCTCGTCACCGTTGGAGTCCTCAACGTACAGTATTTTGGTAGTATAAAGAAATACGTGCTTAAAGCGAACGTAATTCTGCTGATAGTAGTCCTCGTAAAGATTATCGGCTATCTTTTCACCCATTGCTCCAAAGAGATGGTCATTAAGATAGGATATCTTTGCTTCCATTATGTACGCCTCTCGAAGTATCTTATAGTTTGCGCCGTAGTTAGCAAGCATAGCGTTAAACTCCGCCTTTGAGCCGCCCGCGTCGTACTCGATGAGATTGGCAAGCTCGGCATCTATCTCATCTATATAACTATTGGGAAGCTTGAGATCAAGCTCATCAAAAAGATACAGGCACGCAAGATACGTCTTTGCGCTGTTAAGCACCTGCTCCTTGTAATAATCGTTATAGGTCTTTCCTGTCGACGCGTCTATGACAGTATCCCAAAACGCATCTTTGTTCACCTTATCACCGTAAGCGGCGGCAAGATTGCCCTTTGTTCTTGACATAAGGAGCATAAACATATTGACCGTTATATCGTTACCGTCAAGCTCTATCATTTTCTTTCCTCTTGACGAGCAACCGACAAGACTTGTAACGAGCATTGCCACGCAAAGCACCGCCACCAAAAGCTTTTTTAACACCTTCATACGTGTTCTTCCTTTCTTTTCTCTACTCTATCTCTTGTTCCCCAAGTATTTGTTCGTATCTGTAAAATAGCTTTAGCAGAAGCTCGGGGATATTGTCTCCCGACTGCTTTTTGAAATTGACGCTCGGCGCGTCACCTCCACCAAGCCTCAGCCTTCCGCGAAATTCTCCCGAAAGCTCTTGCCATATGATATAATCCAAGCTTTGGCAACGGAGCTTAATTATTGCCTGTTCCTCGATTATCGAGGTTATGCCGCATTTCTTTGCCGCCGCGCGCAACAGCGCGATAGTGAGCAGATTATTGACGGGCTTTGGAGCTTCGCCGTATCTGTCGATAAGCTCGTCAAGAACGTCCTCTCTGTCCTCCTCGCACTCAATAGCCGCGATCTTTTTATAAAGACCCATTCGCTGAGCTGAATACGGCACGTACTTGTCGGGAATATACGCATCACATTTGAGCGTTACCGTACACTCCACCCTCTCGGGTATCTTCTCGCCTCTTTCCTCAAGCACCGCTTCATTGAGAAGCTTGATATACAGCTCATATCCAACGGCATCGAGATGACCGTGCTGCTCCGCTCCAAGCAAGTTTCCCGCTCCTCTTATCTCAAGGTCACGTATCGCTATCTTAAATCCAGCGCCAAATTCAGCAAAATCTCTTATTGCCTCAAGTCGCTTGGTAGCTACCTCGTTTACCGTTCTATCTCTCGGATAGGTAAAGTAAGCATAAGCGCGTCTTGCGGAGCGTCCGACTCTGCCTCTTATCTGATGAAGCTGAGAAAGTCCGAGTCTTTGTGAATTCTCAACTATAAGCGTATTAGCGTTCGGTATATCAACACCCGTTTCAATGATAGTCGTGCAAACGAGTATGTCTATCTCTCCCGCAAGCATATCCTCCCATATCTCCTCAAGCTGGTCCTTATCCATCTTACCGTGAGCTACGGTTATCCTTGCCTCGGGTATGGCTCTCGCGAGCTTTGCCGCGCAACCGTCTATGCTCTCAACAATGTTGTAAAGATAGAATACCTGTCCTCCGCGTCTTAGCTCTCTGCGGATAGCCTCAATGACTATAAGCTCATCGTGCTCCATAACGTAGGTCTGCACGGGAAGTCTATCACCCGGCGCTTCGTCAAGCACCGATATATCGCGGATACCGCCGAGCGCCATATTCAGCGTTCTCGGTATGGGAGTCGCTGTCAGCGTAAGCACATCAATATTTCCCGCGAGCTGCTTGAGCTTTTCCTTGTGCGTCACGCCAAATCTCTGCTCCTCGTCAACAACAAGAAGTCCAAGGTCTTTGAATTCTATATCCTTAGATACCAATCTATGCGTTCCTATTATGATATCCGTATTACCGTTTTTTAAATTGCGGAGCGACTGCGCCTGCTGCTTCGGCGTTCTGAAACGGGATATCATATCCACAGTGACAGGCGTTGAACGCATTCTTGAGGTAAAGGTTTGGTAATGCTGGAGAGCAAGTATGGTCGTAGGCACGAGCACCGCCACCTGTTTTCCTCCAAGCACCGCCTTATAAGCCGCTCTCATTGCTACCTCGGTCTTACCAAAACCGACGTCACCGCAGAGCAGTCTATCCATAGGCGTCGCCTTCATCATATCCATCTTGATGTCATCGATCGCGTCAAGCTGACATTCTGTCTCCTCATATTCGAAGCCTGCCTCAAAGTCTGCCTGCATATCGTCATCAGGCGGAAACGCGTGTCCCGGTCTGCGGCTTCTCTCCGCGTAAAGCTTTATGAGATCCTTTGCGATATCCTTGACCGCCGCCTTGGCTCTCGCCTTTGCTCTGCCCCACTCCGTGCCGCCGAACTTTGAAAGCTTCACAAGTCCGTCGTCGGAATGAGCTCCGATATATTTGGACACCATATCGAGCTTATCGACAGGTAAGAACAGCCTATCGCTTCCCGCATAGCGGATATTTATATAGTCGCGGCTGACACCGTCCACAGTAAGATTCTCTATGCCCATATACTGACCTATACCGTGTACCTCGTGAACGACGTAGTCGCCCTCGGTGAGGTCGGCGTAGGAAAGTATCTGCTGTGCCGCACCGTCCCGCTTCGACTTTGCCGCGCGCTTTTTGCGCTCGGTCCTGCCCGAAGCCTCGTTTATCGCAAGCGAGATGACCGCGCATCTCGGCGAGGGAAGCTCAAACGGCGCCGTCGGTGCGCCCGCGATGACGAAAGCTTCGCCGCGCGGGAGTTTAGCAAGCTCGGGAAGCTCGTTTCCATCTATAAAATACGCCTTGATGCCCCAGTTTTCCGAGAGCATACCCGCGTAGTTCTTCGCCTTGCTTTCGTCGCCCGCCATAAGGATCATGCGGTAGCCGCCCTTGGCAAGTCCCTCAA
>JAZSNX010000129.1:0-5258 GCA_045536665.1 Eubacteriales bacterium | reverse complement strand
GCGAAGAAGCCTGCGAGGAACTTACCGAAAGCTCCCTTGAACGCGCGCTTGATGTAGTAAACAGGTCCGCCGAGCACGCTGCCGTCCTCTTGAACTATTTTTGTTTCCTGCGCGAGGACTGCCTCGGCGTAGATGGTAGCCATGCCGAAGAACGCGATGACCCACATCCAGAATATAGCTCCCGGACCGCCTATAAGTATCGCGCCGCAAGCGCCGACGATATTACCCGTACCGACCTGCGCCGCAATAGCGGTCGCGAGCGCCTGAAAGGACGAAAGACCGCCCTTTTTCTTTCCGCCTCTGAGCGAGATGTTTCCAAATACCTTTTTCAAGCCCTCGCCAAAGCAACGTACCTGAACGAATTTCGTTCTGATGGTGTAGAATAGACCTGTACCGACCAGAAGAAAGATGAGGATATAGTCAGAAAGATAAGAGTTTATCGTTTTGACTATATCGAGAAGAGTTTGTACGATAGCGTCCATATGGATGCCTCCTTAAAATAAAAATGAAAATAAAAAAACCACTGAAAACCTTCAGTGGCTCGTGAAGAAAAACAATACAGACCTTTATTGTCTGCTCTGTCCTTTTGCCTGAGAGATTGGACGAAGCCTGCGCTTCGTTTTGCACCTTCGGCACTCCATCGCGGAGATTCTCCAGAGCCCCTCAGCCTTCGGTCTTTGCTATTGGCAAATTCTAAAGGCTTCAACGGTTTAATTTGATAATACATTATACCACATTTTTTGACATTTTACAATGTTGATTTTACATAAAATATATAGTATATACGCATTGAATTTGTTGTTTTGCACAAAAAGGGCGTCGGTATCCGACGCCCAAAAGCTTTTTTGTTATTCTTGTGTTTCGATAAGACCGTAGTGACCGTCGCGACGCTTGTAAACAACGCATATCTCGCTTGTTTTGTCGTCCTTGAAAACAAAGAACTCGTGGTCCAAAAGGTTCATTTGCATTATAGCTTCCTCAACGGACATAGGCTTGAGCGTAAAACTCTTTTTGCGGATATTGAATTCGGTCTCTTCCTCGAAATCCTCGCCCGTGTCGATTATGCCGCTGTCAAACGCGCCTGAGCGGAGCTTCTTCTGGAGTCTTGTCTTGTTCTTTCGTATCTGTCTTTCTATAACGTAGATCGCCTTATCAAGGGCATTCCTGAACGTTTCATCCTGCACCTCGCTTCTGAAGATAGTGCCGGAATAGACTATGGTGATCTCAAGGCACTTCTGATTGTGCTTGGAGCTTAGAGTAACAGTCGCTTCGCCCTCGTCGTTAAAATATTTTTCGAACTTAGAGAGCTTTGCCTCGATGAGGGACTTCATTTCATCCCAAACGTTCATTTGTCTGCCAACGATCGTAATTTTCATATTACATCCTCCCAAGAAAAAAATATTCCCGAGGATATGCGTATCCTCGGGAATATTCGTCAATATATCCGAGGAAATCATTTCCTCAAGTATATTATAGCACAATGCAAGCACTTTGTAAATAGTAATTATATTATTTTTAAGAAAAATCAAAATTTTGTGCAAAGTGCACAACAAAATTACCTGCGTGCGCTTGACATCCGCTGCGCAAAGTGAAGGCGAAGGACTTTTATAAAAAAATTGTAAATTTATCGGTACAGATGAGCGAAAAGTATAAAAATATGGTATAATTGATTTGATATAAAATACCGATTTTTTGAGCGTTTCTTCAAAAAAAGGAGATATTTGCGCCAAATAACATTAAATTTTTGAGCGGAGGAATTATGGAACAAGCTTTTCTGGAACGGGTTGGGCTGTATCACGGACTTGAATTTCCTATCGAGTGCTACAATCTGCATTCCAAGGGTGACAAAAAGAGCAAGCCGCAACCGCCGCACTATCATGAATATATAGAATTTCTTTACGCGTCGGGAGAATGCGACATATCGGTGTGGATAGCGGGGGAGAGCGTTGATTTTCGCACGGGTGATTTTATGATAATCAATTCCAATACTCCGCATAGCTTCGCTCCGCGCTTATCGGTAAACAATTATGCCTGCATCAAGGCGCTTCCCGAGGTCATGTATTTTTCGGAAAGCTCGTATTTTGACTCCCGCTACGTCGCTCCTTTCCTTGAGAACAATCTCGTCAGATACCAGCTATTTCACTCCGACGAGGTGGCGGATACGGATATAGCGAAATTTTTCTCCGAGGCGCTGAGCGAATGGAGAAACAAGGAATACGGTTATGAGGTGTCGCTCAGAAGCTTGGTATTCAGAATATTTTTGTGGACTATACGTCGCAACTACACGAGAGGAGAGAACCTGTACGCTTTTGACAGAGACAGCAGTATTGAGAACGTAGTTCTCGTACATAAGGCAGTGGAATATATAAATTCCAACTACACGACGGTCACCGAGGCAGAGATGGCAGCAAACATAAATATGAGCTACAGCCACTTTTCACGGCTTTTCAAGCGTGTGATGGGAAAAAGCTTCAAGGAATACCTTACGGCGACGCGTATAAACGCCGCTGAGCGTATGCTGTCAAAGCCTGATCTGAGCATAACCGAGATAGCTCTTGCGTGCGGCTTTGCCACGAGCAGTCATTTTATCGATCGCTTCAAGCGAGCAAAGGGCGTAACGCCGAGACAATATCGACAGGCGTTTGTTGAAAAATAGAGTGTATATATAATTAAAGGAGATGTTTTATGAAAAAGTACGTATTGAGAACTGCTGTTTTGGCGCTGCTGATCGTCGCGATATGCGCGTCTTTTTGCTCGTGCGAGTATTTTGAGGCACTGTCGCCAAACAGGGGGTCGGGCGGAGGCTCAAGAGGGGATTCTGACGGAGGCAGAAGAGAGAACGTTGTTGTCGAGGGGGACTTGGAGATACATTTCCTTGAGCTTGGTAATCGCTATACAGGAGATTGCACATACATCAAGGCGGGTGACAAGGACATACTTATCGATGCCGGCTCAAAGGTATCGAGCATCGAAACGATAGATTCTTACATATCCCAGTACGTTACCGACGACAAGCTTGAATACGTTATCGTTACTCACGCTCACGAGGATCATTACGCGGGCTTCGCTACGAACGAGAACGTTGACAGCCTTTTTGACCTTTACGAGTGCGAGATCATCATTGACTTTGCTCAGATAACGTCAAACAAGGCAACTCAGAAGATGTATAATAACTACATTCGTGAACGTGACGCTGAGGTGGCAAAGGGAGCTAAGCACTATACAGCGAAGGAGTGCATTGAGGACGAGACAATAAACGGCAGCTTCGACCTTGGCGACGGTATTACGCTTACGATACTCGATAGCTACTATTATTATAATAGAGCTTCCTCTGAGAACGACCATTCCGTTTGTACCTTGCTTGATGACGGAAAGAACAGCTACCTTTTCACGGGTGACCTTGAAAAGGAGGGTGAGGAAAAGCTGGTTGAGATGAACGATCTGCCAAAGGTCAAGCTCTACAAGGCGGGACACCACGGCTCAAAGACGTCCTCGAATGAGGTGCTGATGAGAGTTATTCAGCCTGAGATAGTTTGCGTTTGTTGCTGCTGCGGAAGTCCTGAGTATACCGACGTTAACGCTAACCAGTTTCCGACACAGGCTTTTATTGACCGTGTAGCGCCGTACACCGATAAGGTCTATGTGACGACCTTGTGCGTGGATTACGAGAACAAGGAATTTGTGTCTATGAATGGAAATATTATTGTTCGGTCGGTCGACGGAAGCGTGAGCGTGCATTGCTCGGGTAGCAAGGAGATACTCAAAAAAAGCGAGTGGTTTAAGCAAAACAGGAATATGCCGGAGGCATGGAAATAGTATAATAATAGTATGGCAGACAGCGCGAGGCTGTCTGCCTTTTTTTGTGATAAGAGCTTTTCAAATTAGAATTCTACAGATACTGATTTTAAGCGCTTATAATGCGATATAAATTGTGAAACGCAAAAAACGTTTTGAACTCGTACTTCCGCTTTAGGAACTGAAAATGTTATCAAAAAACAAATATTTTTATCGAAAAATCCGTAAAAGGAATAAAAAATTAAAATAAAATTTAGCATTGTACTGTTTATGGGACTTATAGTGTGATATAATGAAGATGTCAGGAGGGGAGAGAAACACCCTCAAAACAACGGAAAGGCAGGTGCAGATATGAACGCACAATTAAACTTCGACAGAGATCAGCTTAAGGAAAAGGGAATAGTTTCCGAGAATTGTAACTGCTCCGTTTATTCTATGGTAACGGTTGCGGGAGGCATACTTCTCGCTGTGGGAACGGTCATATATTCGCTTATCACAATGTAAGCTACATACTTGATTTTGCCGACGGTCTGTGGTAAAATATATGTATATTACAGATCAGAGGAGGGCGCGCTCTTATGCCGAAAAGCTCAAATCAAAAGCTCAAGCTTTTGTATCTTTCGAAAATATTTCTTGAGAATACCGACGCGTCTCACGCGCTCACTGTTAGTGAGCTTATCGATGAGCTCTCAAAGTATGAGATAAGAGCGGAGCGCAAAAGCGTGTATGACGATATAGAGATGCTTCGTGTTTTTGGTATCGATATACAGGTGCAGAGAGACAAGCAGGTAAGATACTATGTCGGTAGGCATAGCTTTGAGCTCGCGGAGCTGAAGCTGCTCGTTGACGCTGTTCAGTCCTCAAAGTTTATCACGGAGAAAAAGAGTAGCGCGCTCATCAAGAAGCTTGAAAGACTCAGCTCAAAATACGATGCCGCTCAGTTGCATAGACACGTTACTGTCTCGGGACGCCTCAAGGCGGAAAATGAGGAGATATTCTGCAACGTGGATATGATACACCGCGCGATATCCTTGGGCAGACGGATATGCTTCAGGTATTTCGATTGGAATCCCGATATAAAGCGAGTGCTCAGACACGACGGGGCGTTTTACAAAATCAGCCCGTGGGCGCTTATCTGGGACGATGAGAACTACTATATGATAGGATACGATTCAAAGGCGCAAGCGCTCAAGCATTACCGAGTGGATAAGATGCTCGAGCTTTACGTGGATAACGAGAGCCGTGAGGGCAGGCGTGAGTTTGAGGCGCTTGATATGACGCAGTATTCAAAACAGGTATTCGGTATGTATGCGGGAGAGGCATGCCACGTCAGGCTCTCCTGCGACAACTCGCTCGCGGGTGTGGTCGTTGACCGTTTTGGCAGAAATATAGTCATATCAAAAGGAGAGGATCGCTTTGAGTTTACCGCCAAGGTAATGCTCAGTCCCAATTTCTATTCATGG
>JAZSNX010000201.1:0-16716 GCA_045536665.1 Eubacteriales bacterium | reverse complement strand
GATCATTTGGTTTGTCTTCCTAAGACCGCCTTGGCCTCCGACTTAGAAGCGTGCTGTCGAAAATAATAGTGTTTGTGTCGATATCAACGTTTCCGCGAGCATCGACAGCCCCAGCCTCTGTGAGCGTCTCGACTGTCTGCTTGTGCAAAAATCTGCCTACATTTCCGTCAGCGTCACGTAAGAACACTCCGTGGTTCTTACCCGTAGATACGTTCTCCTTGATAGAGAGCGCAGCCGCGCCGCAACCGTAAAAATCAAGCTGAAGAGGATTGAACAGAAGAAGCACGTCGCCCGAGCAAACCAGCATACCGCCCGCAATTCTCACGGGCACGCCCGTCATACCGATTATAAACTCATCGAAAAGCGTGGAGCGTCTTCCGTCGGGTAGCTCACGGGGAACGGGAGAAAAGAGCTTTCCGCACGCCGAATACTGAGGCACGCGCTTGCTGTCGCCGCCCGAATGTATGCAAAGTATCTTAAGACCCGTAAAGTCCGCGCTTCCGCGGTGCTTTGCTATGTAGCGCATAACGTTGAGCGTCGCTCCACCCGAGCCGACTCTCTTTCCGTCGGGGTCGGGGAGCACCGCATAGTGCGTCGAAGCGGGCAAAAAGCCCCCATCAAGCCTCAGCCTTATCTGCTCGCGATAAGTTTCTGCCTGCGACTCATTCGACGCCGTCAGCACAACGTAATCCCACTTGGGATAATTCTCCTTATTCAGCGATTTTTCATATTCCTCATACGCGTCGAGATACGACTGACGTAAGAAGAGGTTTTTGTACTTACTCATATTATTTTTTCCTTTTCATTCTTTCGTCTATGTAAAAAATATTTCAAGGTCTTATAATTAAACAGTAGATTTGCCAAACAGAATGATATAAATACAATTATAAATACTACAAAAGCATATAAAAACAGGTGTATATACGAGGATATTTCGATATGCAATCTTTGATTTATTAAAGCAAACGCTCCGAAAACAATAAAATTATATAGGTATAATCCATATTCTTTTATCGGAGATCTTTTTAGTATCTTTTTATTTGCGTAAAGAATAATATCGTTTGATCTATACAGCAGCGCAACGATAGTACCAACAAGAACACCGTATATGCCTATGAAATTGACCAAAACAAGAGATACGCTCAAATTTATCACAGATTCAATTATTGATCTGACGATCGTTTGTTTTGCGTGCAACGATATCTTGATAAGATAATTATCGACCTGTCTGCAAATGGACAGCAGCTCTACCAACACAAATAACAGTGGAAGCTTGGCATCCAAATAATTTGCATCCGAAACTCCGCTCGTATACAGTCCCACAAATGGGAGAAAAAGTATATAGGCGATTGTAAAAAGAGCAAAGGTAACACTGATCAACACAGCGTTAAAGGCATCGTGGGTTTTTATATATTCCTCTTTATCCTTGGAATAGCTATCACCCAAAATATAATAAGTTCCGTTCAACGCTTGCCAGATAATATTTTTCACCGCGCCTGTTACCATGGTGTATACAGTATAAATACTCGCTTCCGCCAATCCACAGAAAATGGAAATTACAATAGTATCCGTGCTTGAAAATATAACACCCGAGATCTCGTGCACCAAGAAGGATTTTCGTTGTTTCAGCAGTGACTGTTCTCCCTTCCTTCTCGTGAAGAATTCGGGAAACTTTTTTTTCATAAAGCACAGGTAGACGATACACTTTATAAGGTTAACTATCAGGAGGCTCACCGAGATAAAGACGATATTCATACTGAGATAACAAATTATTATCTTCAGCAGGTACGTTAATAATGTCTCTCCTATGTTTACATAGTTATTAACATAATTCGAGCCTGACGCAACAAGGTAATTCTTTATCGTGGACGTAAACCAAAAGCTCAGAGCACTTGATATTCCGTGGATCAGTATCAATCCAAAAATCGTAAGATACGGGATGTCGGTATCCAACAAGAACGGCCATACCACCGCTATTATTACTGTACATATAACGTACAGCACCACCGATCTTCGGTAGTATGTTTTTGACGCCAAAAGAACTTCTCGCACTCCGTCATTGTCTTTATTGGCGAGCGGTGCATATAGAGCGCTTATAGTTGCCGTTCCAATGCCTGCTTCTAACAATGCAATGTATGTAAACACCTGATTAGTGGAAGATATCAATCCGTTATAATCCGAACCGTAACCAACCAAAAATATTCTCGATACAAACAGGCCAAGCAAAAATATCAATCCGTAAGAGCCAACAGCCGTTATTAAATTCTTAATTGCTTTTTGTTTTCTCATTTATCTGCTCACAATCAAATTATATATACGGTCACAATTGTTTTTATCGTATAACGGGAAAAAGCTTTCTGTTCGCGCAAGATAAAGATCACTCATTTTAAATTCAATATCAAATGATCTCATCAAGCTATCAACGACTTCTTTTGAGGTCTCACAAACGTCACCAAAGCCTGTGTCATAATAATCGAAGTATCCTTTTTTATAGTGCCCTGCATAAAAGCTTTCTTTATCAAATTGAAAATAAACAACTGGCTTTTTCATATACGCGAAATCAAAAAACACCGAGGAATAGTCTGTTACGAGCACTGCTGATTCCTTCAACAAGGTCTGAACGTCATAATCCGCAAACGTCGCCAAAACAATATTGTCGGAATTCGTTTTGAAAAGGTGCAAATATTTTTGCATTTCGTAGTGAGGGTAAAATATGAGCTTTATATTTGTTTGGTCAAGCTTTTTGAGCAAACGCGTGTCTGACAAAAATTCCTGCCAATTCAAATACCATTCAGATTTCAAAAAGTCTTCTTCACTGCGAATATATGATCTCCACGTAGGCATAACAAGTATTTGTTTTTTCGTTTCGATGTCGTGAAGATTATCAAATCTCGCAAGCCCCGTATACTGAACAACTCCCTCGGGGTGACCGTAAGTGTCTACTATAAAGTCGTACTCGGGCTTCGCCCCGCATATAAAAAGCTTCATAGGAGCGGCCTTGAACAATAGCGACGGTATGGTGTCCTTAATAACTCCATGCTGCAAAAAATAGTATTTTTTGCTAAGTCCCGACACGGCAAATATCTCGCTGCGTATTGAATACGGAATTATCGTTCGATAGTGAGAAGATACGATTTTTTTGGCAGTAAAAGCGAGCCAAAAGCTTTTAAGACTACCATGCTGTATAGCATCTTCTTTTACCTTATCATAATCCGCTGACTTTTTATCAATAAAATAGTAGACCTTTATCTCTGGATAACTCTTTTTCATATATTTATAGAAAAAGTATCCGTTGTCCCTAGCATCGGTTCCGCGCTCACAGATGACCCAATGCTTTCCGTGAAAGAAGATTGCTAAAAATCTAAAAACCAATACTTTGAGCAGATCTCGCGTTGCCACAAATATACTTATAAACTTAGCACCCCAGCCACCATTTCCGTAACACAAAAACTTGAATATTCTTTTTACTATCTTCGCCATAAGCGTTCTCCTTTATAATAACCGGAAAAAACAAAAACATTTTGCAACCACTGTTAAAAATAGACTCTACACCTCTATCGCGCTTTTGATCGTATCAAAATATTCTTCCGATATCCTTTCCAACGCAAGTATCTCCTTGCCCTCGTCGTAGCTCTGTAATATCTGCTGCTTTTGCTGATTCGGAAGCATTATTGTCGTCATTCTTCCAAGATATCTTGCCCACATTGAGAACGATGAACCAGATGCCACAAAAATTCCCGCCTTTGATAATCCAATAATATCGGCAATAGCCGTGCCAAACGTTATCCGTTCAACGTTTTCCATATCGAGTAGCTGCTTGAGCTCTTCATCTGTTCCATCGGAAAATACGTATATCTTTACAGGTCTGCCGACTATTTCTCGTATCTGCTCTCCCATCTTCACGTACCATTCGATCGGTATCGAGCTGTTATTTTTTCCTGCGAGCAACTCTTCCCACGTTACACGGTTAAAATCTCCGAGCCTTACGTGCATGCAAATCGCATCGCTTGCGTCAAAGTCAAGTGCCTTTTTGTTCTTGTTAGCCAAGTTTTTGACAATATCCTCATAAACGAGTTCGCTGTCATTCATAATCGGCTCAAAGCAATCTTCAAAGTCTTCAAACACGATAATCTTGTCTTCACGATCCTCGCCTGCAAGCGCTTGCTTTTCACTTATCTTCTTTTTGGTCAACCAAAGAATACTCTTTTTGAGACCGCTTATGTGCCCCGCACGATTTTTGAATAGGTCGTTATAGAAACGCTTGTCCTTTTCGCCGCGCAGAATTGTTCCAATCTTTATACTGAACCACGTTGGCCAAATAACCCTTGTATCCGGATTCTTTTGAGCGTAAACGACGGCTCTCGCATAAGTAAATAATATATTTCCAAGACCTGCTCCACCTATTCTAAATAGATGAAAATCCTTTTTCGATAGCTTTGGATAAACGTATTTCATAATAAATCCCCTTCATAACAGTAGATTTGTCTAAATGAAAAACATCAACATAAACCTAAAATCCGCAAACATTGTCAACGTCAGCGCATAGCAAAGCCACACCGCTTTTAAGACAGTGATACATATATATTTAGGCTCTTTTGTCTTAACATATAAAACCACAACCTCAATAGTTCTATAAAGATAGCACAGCATCAGCGCTAACATTCCGACAATGCCGACGTTTAACATCATATCCACAAGCTCATTGTGAGCAACGCTTCCAAGCATGGTATGTGTCGATGTTACCACATTGAGTCCGAACAGCTTTTTAAAGACAGACTGCTCGTTAAAATATTGAAGATGCTTGTCGGTGATCAATGTTCTATTAGTAGTAAGCTCGTCATAATCACGAGAAAACAGAGACGACAGCTTATCATCTATTCTATAGCTTAGCGCTCCCAAGATCGGAGTGTCGCTGTTTTCGAGTCCGTAATTATATAAGGCAACCAACACCGCCGCCACAAGAATTATCACTATAAACGTTTTGACCTTGAGCTTTTTGGTGAGCACAAGGTATACCATCCAGACCAATATGTTAACGACTATCGCTGTCATGCTCAAGGACGCGAGCATCATCATATACAGCGCTATCACTATGATAATTCTCAGCCATGGCTTAAACAGCTTCAATGATATTACGGAAAATATCGCAATGGTATAAAAGAAGCCCATATAGTTGGGGTCCTCAAAGGTCGCGTTAAAACGGCTGACCTCCTCGCCTTCTATATTCATTACTTCGTTCTCAACAACGCCCCCTGTGATCACTCCCGTCAAGAAAGCCAGCATAGCCGCAAAGCAATAAACCGTAAAGAACTTTTTCAATTTATCGTCATCAAGTAAATATTTTTTTACCAATATAAAGATACACAGTATATCGAATATCAAAAACAACGCCGAACGGAGATTATAGCTTGAAAACGTTATTAACGCGTAAGATGACATTACCGCCAAAGTCAATGCAACATACCACTTGAGCGTAAATTTTTCCCTAAAGTGTCTCAACAGGACAGACAGGAAAAACATAATGGAAAAATATCTATAAACAGACATTCCCGCAAACTGTCCAAACGGACTGTAATAGAATATCATTATAGGATATACCAGATACAAGTCATCTGTCAGCAACAACAGCGCGCACAATCCAATAACCAAAACAGCTTGTACTGTGCTCGGAATTATTCCTGTAAGCCCCGCGACGAGCAACAATAATACTATACACATTGTTGTCCAGTTGAGCTTTGTGTTTTTTAAAACCATACCAAATTCTACCTTTTGTTAAAATTTATCTTAACACTTCAAAACTACACGTTCCTATATCACATCAAGTTATATACTTTTTCTATCTGATCAAGATTGTCATAGTCACTTATTGCAATATTCTTTTTCAAATCCTTCAGTATATCTGTATTTTCGCAGACCTTGCGCAAACACTTATAAATGCCGTCCTCGCTATTCTCGGCGATAAGTCCGTCGTATCCGTCTCTTATCTGCTCATTTGCCGATGCATAATTCGCAACGATAGGCGGGAGCTCAAGCATAAGCGCCTCAGTGACAGCCATTGGCTTACCCTCAAATCGTGAAGGAAGGAAAAAAGCATCGAATTTATCAAACAACGGATATGGACATTCCATTGCCCCAAGAAGAACGACATCGTTTTCAAGCTCTAATGAACGGATAAGCTCAACAAGCTTCTCTCTGTCGGGTCCTTCTCCCACAATATACCATTTGATATCAAATCCATCATCCTTCAACTTTTTTATTGTTCTCACACCGCGGTCAAGCCCTTTATGATCCATAGCCAACCTACAAACGCTCAGCAAGTTAATGAAAGTTCCATCAACATCGCACTCAATATCCTTTGCCCTGCTCATTCTTCTGTATATAAACTGCTTAGTAAGGATATTTTCTATATAATGACATTTTTCCTTAAGCTCCGGAAAAGATCTTTCAAAATTCTCCTTGCACTCTGTGGAGACATGAACTATGCTGTCAGATTTTGCGAACATACGTCTATCAATGTCGGGAATGTAGTGCGCCTTCTCATAATCTACGTGAACCCAAGATATTTTTTTCTTTGCCTTAACACATTCATTCATATATACGTCCGCCCAAAGCTCCAAAAAGCCGATAGCTATATCGTACTCTTTCTCAAGCCTGCGGCAAAATGACAGCTGTGTATACGCCATGCTCTGATGCATTGGCTTGAACCTTTTTCTATATTTGAACGCTTGATAATTAGCCTTTGGTAATGATCCGTTAAAAATACACTTTACCAGTTGCGCTGCTCTGTTTTTTACGATGTTTGCCTGAGGAAGTACGTTGACCTTTTCGGGAATATAGTCGAACCAAGCCCCTTCGTTTCTATACAAAATAAGGTCTACTTCGTATTTATCGTAATCAAATTTATCCAACAAAGATAATAGACTTGTTGTGCTTCCGCCCAACACCATATCATAATACACAAACAACACCTGCTGCTTCTTATTTGTGTCATTTAATTCTTCCATTAAACAAATTCACTCCCTTTCTGTACCATCTTCTCAACCAAGAGGGAGATGATTTAGAGTTAATCTTTTTTCGAAGTCTCGGTAAAGACATAATTATCTTGAAATCATACCTGCGGCGTTCTTTCTTTGAAAAATGCGTCGCCTTGATCTTTGAGAACTCTTCTTTTCTTGTTTGTTCACCCTTTGGGGTTTCGGAAGCTCCATCTCCCATATAGTCGCAAACCACGCAGTCGCAGTGAACATACGGGACTCCGCTTTTATATGCGCGTACAAGGAAATCGTAGTCCGCGGCTATTCGGTATTCGGTATTGTGCATACCTACCGTTTCAAAGACGCGCTTGCCAAAAAACACCGTCTGGTGACAAAGCGTAGTACGATACAAGCCCAGCCCGTTTATTGCGCGTGGTTGTCTAAAAAGAGTTCCCTTTTTGGTGAAATCTCCGTATACGATCGCCAGATCATTCTCCGGCGCCGCTTGATATATCTTCCCAAGAACAGTACTGTCCGCGAACACATCGCCGCAGTTCAAAAACATCAAATACTTACCGCAAGCATAGCCTATAGCCTCGTTCATACCATCGTATATTCCGCCGTCCTTTGTGCTATAAACACGTATACGTTCATCCGCAGGAATTTTCTGCAAGGTATTATCGCTTGACATCGCATCCTTGACGACTATTTCATAGTCTCCAAAATCTTGCGACAAAACGGATGATATTGTTTTTTCTATATGCGCTTCCGCGTTGTATGCAACAACTATTACGCTAAAAAAAGGCGTTGTTTTCATATATCATTTCCTCTCGTCTGCAAAAAACGATGCAACTATCCGCTCTTCGTGTTCAACATCTGTAATAACATCCTCCAAAAAGGCATCCGATGCCTCTATGAAAGCATCAACGTTCAAGCTTTGATAATAATTATATATCTTGTCAGCAAAATCCTCGTCGCGAGGGTCGCAAGCCAAGCCTATGCCGTATTTTGAACACAGATCCCCCATAAGTGAACCCCGCGCACACAGCTGTGGGCGCACAAATACAGGACCGTCATAAAACTTATTCGCCATAGCAATGGGCATCGTCTTATCGTTGTTGTCATAAATATTGTGGATAATATCGGTCACCCTCGCAAAGTCTCTTCTCTGCTCCGACAAATATTCTCCGTGGAAGAACACGTTGCCGTATTGCTTTACCGAGGCATTCAGTATTTCAAGCATCTGACCCTGCGCTCTTCCGTAATAGTGAAGCTCAAAACGCTCATCGTTCGCCAATCTCTCAATAATGATCTTGTTTATCGAAGCGTGTCTGATAAGACCCCAAAAAGCGATCCTTATCTTGTCCGAGCTCTCTTTTGTCAAATATGCTTCTCTGTTTTCAAGGTCTGCCTTTATCAAATTATGGGAGTTATATATCTTTTTACTTTCGGGAAGAAACTTACGGAATCCGTCCGAGCTGATAAACGTAGCATACGAGCAGTCAACTAACCTTGCGACCATTTTTTTGAACAAGGAAATACGCTCGTAAGTAACATCGCGATAATCCAGAATGTATTTGCCCTTATACTTTTTCGTCAAATAATCGTATATAAGAACTCCCGTTGTCTGATAGTGAACTATCAATACGTCCGGCCTTACCTCTTTTATCACCCTTTTCAAGTGCTTGCGATACTTCAAAAAGCAAGGTAGCTTGCGCTTCATTGAATCGCTGTCATTAAGATCGCGGCGGAAGCAGTGCAGCTGAATTCGCTCATCAACGGCACAGTCCTCTTTTCCGTCACGATCCCAATAGGATATATGTACTTCGTGGTCGTTGATATTTATTTTGTTTAGATAAAAATGGATGTAAGGCATATATTTCAATTTCGCCATTCCCATCAATAATATCTTCATGTATTACCTCTCAAATCTTTTTATCTTTTTTCGTGATGGCTTTATTTCACAGAATTCTTTATTGTCTCCACGTACATTCCGACGCACTTATCCTTATCAAGATACTCTCTAAGATATGCTCTGCCGAGCGCGCCCATCTTTTCATTGTTTTCTCTTTCGTTGTAAAGCGTTACTATAGCCGCCTTGAGCTGTTCGAGGTCATCGGCGCTCGCGGTCACTCCGCAACCGACCTCGTTTATGAGGTTTGACAGCGCGCTTCCGTCATCGAACGACGCAAGCACGGGACGAGCCGCCGCCATAATGCTCCACGTTTTGCTGGGCACGGAGCTGTTTCCAATACCCGACTTGGATATTATAAGTCCCGCGTCGCCAAGACTGAATACGTGAGCAATATCCTCATACGGCTGGAAAGGCAACATTATGACGTTGTCGATTTTCTCGTCTTTTATAGCCCTCTCGACCTCTTCCTTTGCCGCGCCCTCGCCTATAAGCACAAAGCACAGGTCGGGAATAATATCACGAAGCTGTTTTGCGGCGTCAAGCAGCATTCTCATATTCTGAGAATGTCCGATATTGCCGCTGTACGTTATGTAAAACTTGTCCTTATCAAGGCTATATCTCTCAAAGAGAACGTTATCTTTTCTGTCTATCGGATATACCTTTTCGGAGTCCACCCAGTTGGGGATTATGATTATCTTATCCTCGGGAACTCCCTTTTCCATAATATTGCGCTTGAAGTCCTCGCTGATAACGATGATCTTATCGGCATTCTTGTAGGTATAGTCCTCTATTTTTCTGCCTATCTTCCAGATGATCGAGCCCTTGGTCGTCATCTTCGCAGTTACCAAAGAGTCCGGAAAGATATCCTGAAGATTGTAGATAAACGGAACTTTCTTCTTGTATCTCTTTGACAGCTTCTTTTTGACCTTCGCGCAAAGAACGCCCTGTGTCGGAGGCGTACTTCCCGACATTATAACGTCGATATCCTTAGCTCGGCTTCCTTTGCTATACTGTCTAAGATTAACAAGCGCATAGCGTAGTGCTCTCTGTATCGGGTTCTTACCCTCTTTGAACATCGAGAAGCGGTGAACGACGATCTTGCCGTCCTTCATTTCCTCGTATTTTATTTTTTTGTACTTTTTCCTGACCTCTGCCGTCACACCTCTTGTTGGCGTGGGGCAATACACCTCTGTCGTAAAGCCAGCCGCGATATACGCATCCTCAAGATCACCTATCAAATGTGAGCTTGCCACCTGTTCAGGAACATAGTACGATGAAAGTTTGAGTAACTTCATTCATACCTCTCTTATCCGTATGTACATATACAAGTTTGATATTGAGTTGACAACAAAAAGTTCTGAACACCAAAAACTCATCTGAATAGATTCCATTTTTTGCTGCCAGACACTGCCTCTGTTACCTAAATGTTATTTAACTTTATTTTTCTTCTGTTTTATCGCTTTCTTCATTCGTGTATACGTTTTCCCGTTTCAAAACCGTCTGTATAGTCTTGAAGAAAATTTTTATATCAAGCCGGAAAGAAACGTTGTATGCATACCAAGCATCATAAAGCCTCTTTTCACGCACTCCGAGTCCGTTTCGGTAGTAAGCCTGCGTATAGCCGCTGATACCCGGACGGATCAAAAGCTTATCCTTTTCATCTTCCTCGTATGTATCTTTTGATTCCACGTCCCCTGCGCGAGGGCCGATTATACTCATATGACCAAACAAAACGTTAAAAAACTGAGGGAGCTCATCCAAGCTCGTCTCTCTCATAAATCTGCCTATCTTTGTTACTCGAGGGTCCGTCTTTGAGTTATACGTGCTTCCATCGTCATTTCTTAAGTCAGGGGCATTTACTTTCATAGAACGGAATTTAAGCATATCAAATTCCTTGAAATTCTTGCCAATTCTGCGAGAACGGTAAAATACGGGGCCCTTGTCCTCTGCTTTTATTATGATCGCTATCGGGATAGTAATGAGCAAAACGAATGGGAGCGCGATAAGACAAACAATAATATCGATAAGTCGCTTGAAAACAAGCTGATATGCTCCTTTATACCCGTGTCTTCTCTTTCCTTCAGCCAAAAGCTTCTCAGCCTCTGTCATGCTTTTTTCGATTACTTCATTTGCCACGGCAAATTACCTCCAAGTACTTAACATTTATCAGAATATACAGGCTCTGATAACATTTAGAACCTTTTCTGCTTTGTTGTTTGCTTCATCCACCGTGTCTGCCTTTGCCACGATATATCCAAGACCATCGAGATTGGTATGATATTCATTTACCTTTTGACCAAGCGTCATATGGTGATATATCTCCACACCATATTCCTTCTCGATCTCTTCAAAATTTGGCAGCTGCTTTATTATTCCTTCCTCAAATGCAAGCAACCTCGTGGCGACCGCTCCGTGTGTGCACACCGTCATATCTACAGGATCTCCCACCGCGTTTCTGAGCATATTTGCCATATAATCGATACCAGCACCATAAGGAATAATATGGGAGCCAATCAAATTCCCTCCCATTCTCGCTCCTATGTCGATTATGTGAACCTTGCCGTCATCTGTTACCAAAAGATCCATATTGACCGAACCGAAATTCACACCCAGTGCAATCAGTGCCTTTCTTACGCAATTCTTTATTTTTTCTTCCAACTCAACACTCAAGCCCGAAGGAATAGCGTGTCCAAGCTCAGCATAATATGGGTGCTTGGTCATCAGCTTTTTCATAACGGCAAGAATATGAATATTTCCATTCTCAACAAAGCTTTCAACTCCGTATTCATTACCGACGATAAAGGTCTCAATCTCCGCACGGTGCGTAATCGAGCTGTCCATCGCATATTTGCAAGCCTCCGCAAAATCTTCTGCTCTGTCAACTCTGCTCGCTCCTCTGCTTCCTGAACCATCGCACGGCTTAACCATAACGGGATACGTCACCTTTTGGGATATAACCTCCAGATCGGTATTGGGATCGACAAGATATGCCTGCTCGGTATCGTCCACCTTGTTTTCAAAAAGACATTTGCGTATAGAATATTTGTTTTTTATAAGAGTTGCGACCTCCGTATCAACTCCGTTAAGACCAAGTTCGTGTGCAACGATGGCAGCGGTTAAAACTCCATAGTCGGTTGCTGCCGTCAAAACACCGTCTATACCATTCACTCTCGCATACCGCAAGCAAGCCGCACTATCAACTATATCGATAGTTTCAAAATGGTCTGCAAAAGCATATCCTACCGCGTTGGGATTCCCGTCAACAGCATAGACCTCATAACCCAATTCCTTTGCTCGCTTGATCACAAATAATTGTAAAAATCCCGCGCCTATGATTAAAATCTTTTTCATATGTTCCTCTTACAGCATCTTTTCCAACACTATTTCCGTATACTTCAAGGTTTCGAGTCTTCCTGACTCTATAAATCCGCGTTTTATATAAAAGTCGTACGCGTGCTTACTTTTGTCATACACCTCGCATTTCAGGCACGTCAAACCTTTTTCCTTTGCCAAAGCTTCTATCTTGCTCAAGCAGTAACTTCCTATTCCCTTTCCCGACACCTCGGGAGAAACTGCCAGCTTACTGAAGTGAAGTCCTTCTCCCCGACGACTTGTTTGAAAGGTCGCTATCATATTATCGGTCTCGTCAAGCACGCCGTAAACCGTATGCTTCAACGCGGTATATACCACGATTAGAAATGTCTTGAAATATGAATTTTTCCAATGGCTCAGCTTATAATTAGAATACATGTCGTCGCCACATTTTTTAAGGATTCTTGAAACCTTTATAAGAGCCGGTATGTTATAAATCGCAATTTTTTTAATCGAATAATCCATTTCTTTTTTCGCCTTATTTTGAATATTCTTTGATGATTTCGCTATAGTTCTCAATAACGTACGCTATCTGCTCATCCGTCAGACAGGTATGAAGCGGGAGCGTGATCTCGTTCGCGAAGCGCGCGTATGCGTTCGGGTAATTCGCTATATCAAAGCCGAGCTTTTTATACGCTGTGTGCAGAGGGAGCGGCTTATAGTGGACGTTGCAGGCAACGCCTCTCTCTGCCATCTTGATTATTATCTCGTTCCTCTGCTCTGCCGTGATATTCGGCACGCGTGTCAGATAAAGATGTCCCGACGAGGTGTGCTCGTCCGTATAATGCTCAAGCGTCTCAACTCCGAGGGGGGAGAGCGCCGCGTCGTACTTTTCGATAATCTCTTTTCTTCTTGCCAGCATCTCGGGATAACGCTCAAGCTGGACAAGACCTATTGCCGCCGCAACGTCGGTCATATTGCACTTATACCACGTACCCACGATATCATATTCCCAAGCGCCGAGCTGTGTCTTAGCAAGCGCGTCCTTACTCTGACCGTGCAGGCTGAAGAGCTGGAGCTGTTTATAGATCTCCGCGTTATCCACACCTTCGATAGTGCGCCACGTAAGCGCGCCGCCCTCCGCGGTGGTGAGATTCTTGACCGCGTGGAAGGAGAATGAGGAAAAGTCAGCCAGCATTCCCGCCTTAACGCCCTTTCGGCTCGCTCCGAAGGAATGCGCCGTATCCGCCATTATCGCCACTCTACCGAGAGCCTTCTGTATCCGTCCGTTGGGAGTAAACAGTGCCTTTTTGCGCTCAACTATCTCATAAAGCCTATCGTAGTCGCAGGGTATGCCCGCAAGGTCGACGGGGATTATGGCCTTTGTCTTTTCGGTCATTGCGGCCTCAAGCGCGTCGTAATCCATCTCAAGGCTATCCTTTTGAGTGTCGACGAGCACTATCTTTGCGCCTACGTGATCTATGATAGATGCCGACGCCGTATATGTATAAGCCGAGGTTATCACCTCATCGCCCACTCCAACGCCAAGAAGGCGAAGAGCCATTTCCGCGCAAGCTGTTTGGGAATTGAGACAAACGCACATCTCTGAGCCCACGTATTCCGACACAAGCTTTTCAAGCCGCTTGGTTCTCGGGCCTGTCGTTATCCAGCCTGAGCGGAGCGCCTCTGCTACCTCGTTTATTTCTTTTTCTCCCACATCTGGGGGGGAGAAAGGTATGTTCATCTTTTCGCTCATAATTACCTCCGAGCAGCCATATTATGCGTCACGCGCACTTCACCTAATTATAATTATTACTTCTTATTATATCATAACATATATTAAAAGTCAACAAAAATCTGTCGAAAACCAAAAAGTATATGCGAAAAATACACATTTTTTTGAAAAATTCCATGACTTTCAAAAATGACACCAAGGCCCAAAAAAACAAAAAGAGTGAACAACAAGCATTGCGCGTTGTTGTTCACTCTTTTTATTCGTGTTCGTGTATGTCCTTGATCTGCTCTCTTAAGCCGCAAGATGAATGTAAAGAACAACTACCAGAACTACAAGCAGGAACGACATGACCGTCGTTATCGTGGAAAGTATCTTATCTCTCTTTTTGCTCTTTCCCTTTGCGAAAAAGGTCTCAGCAGCGCCTGCGATAGCACCCGAAAGTCTCTTGTCCTTACCGGACTGGCAAAGAACCAGCGCGACTATTACCGCGGACATAACGAGAATGATGATGCCAAGAACTATCTCCAATGTTCCCATCGATTTACACCTCCAAAATAGTATTAACGCCTTGGTCTCCCAGGGCAGAAGAAATCATTAGCAAATAGTATTCTACCACAAAGCTTCCGAAAAATCAATAGTTTTTTGAACTTTTTTGAAATTTTTGCCGTTGCCGCGCCTTTTATTTTCCAAACGCGTTCTCAATAGCGGCTATATTTTGGGTCATTACGTCTATATAGCTCAAGCGCTCTGCCGCTTTCCTTGACACCGATTGCATAGAATCCAGCGTCACTATCTCTCCCCCGTTTGCCGAGGCAGAAATGACCAGACGGGCAAGCTCTCCGTCCGAGGTCTCGGTTATGAACAGATATTTTTCATCCGTCGCGTCGAGACGTTCCGCAAGCTCGACGGTCGTTTTGGGCGTCCAGCTTATATCCGAGCTGCAGCCCTCAAAAGCCGCATAATATCCCATTCCGTAATCCTCAAGAAGATAGACGAACGGAAATCTGTCCGCAAACAAAAGCGTATGGTCATCAGTTGCAATATCCGTCATTCTTTCGTCAAGCTCTATTAGCTTTTCTATATATTTTTCGGAATTTATTTTGTATTTTTCCGCATTATCTTCATCAAGTAAAGCAAGCTCGTCCGCAAGGTATCTTACGATAGTCCGAGCGTTTTTCAGCGACAGCCACAAGTGCTCGTCTATCTCGCCGTGGGTATGATCGTGCTCGTGCTCATGATCGCGCTCATCGCTTTGAGACGAGATATCATAATGTCGTACCCCCTCGATCTCGCTGAGCTTTATATGCTTTGCGTCCTCGCCCTTAAGAGCCTCCTCTATCCATTTATCGGAAGCTCCGCCGACGCTTATCACGAGATCGCTCTCCTTGATATTCACGATATCTGTCGGTGACGCCTCGTAGCTATGCAGCTCCTGTCCGTTTGACACAAGCAGCGACACCTCCACTCCTTTCGCGTCTCCCACGATGCTTCTCACCCAATCGTATTCGGGGAAAACGCTGCAAAGTATCCTTATTTTTCCGTCATCCTCTTTGTTTCCCGCGCAGCCGACAAAAGCTCCTACCGTCAAAACAAGCGCCAAAAAGAAAGACACCGTTTTTGAAAATTTTAACATTTTAATTTACTTTCTCCGTATTATCCCTTTTGCATTGACCGCACTTTCCAAAGAGCACGGTCGCTTCCTCATTTACCGAAAAGTCGCTGATGTCTCTCACCTTGTCAAGCAGCTCGTCCGACACGTCCTCGTCAAGATGAATGAGCTTTCCGCAGCCTGTGCACTTGAGATGAAGATGACAGTCGCATCGCTCCCCCATCACTATCTGATAGGCAAACTTGCGGCTGTTTCCCCTGACGAAGCGCTTGACCGAGCCTTCCTCGACCATACGGGTCATAAGCCTGTAGACCGTGCTTTTTCCGAGCGTGCCCGTGTCCGCGCGAAGTCTGAGTTTTTCAACTAACTCCTCGACCGTATACGCTTTGTCGCAGTTATCCTCGAGCAGTCTTTTCAGTTTTTTCTTTTGTTCGGTCACATACTGAGCCATGCCTATCTCCTTCAAATTGAGAGTAATTCTCAAATATTATACACACAAATAGCCTTTTTGTCAAGGATTTTTATCATTTTATACGCGCATATACGCATAATATGCACAGGAAAATTGACTATTTTTTAACAAATACGCTTTTTTATTGTGTTTTTACAAAAAATCTTCACTTATTTTTACACAAAAATTTTAAAAAAGCCCTTTACTTATTTTGTTTTTTATGTTATTATATTAGGTGGAAAAAATTTTTTAAAACGGAGGAAATAAATATCATGGCTATTCAAAGAAAAAAGATGTCCATGGACGGTAACACAGCTGCCGCGCACGTTTCGTACGCGTTTACTGAGGTTGCCGCTATTTACCCTATCACACCTTCATCCGTAATGGCTGAGCTCACAGATGCTTGGTCCGTAACAGGACTCAAGAACATCATGGGCGAAAACGTTAAGGTAATGGAGATGCAGTCCGAGGCAGGAGCTGCAGGTACTGTTCACGGTTCTCTCGCAGCAGGCGCTCTCACCACAACGTACACCGCTTCTCAGGGTCTTCTTCTTATGATCCCGAACATGTACAAGATCGCCGGTGAGCTTCTCCCCAGCGTATTCCATGTATCTGCTCGCTGCGTTGCTTCTCACGCACTTAACATTTTCGGTGACCATTCCGACGTTTATGCCTGCCGTCAGACAGGCTTCGCAATGCTCGCTGAGACAAACACTCAGG
>JAZSNX010000008.1:0-5345 GCA_045536665.1 Eubacteriales bacterium | reverse complement strand
GCGCCTGACATCTTAGCCAAGGGCGCGTAGCAAACGAACGAGGGAGTGGGAACGATGACCTCGTCACCGGGCTCTATAAGAGAGCGGAAGGCGATGTCGATAGCCTCGCTTCCTCCTACCGTGACTATGACCTCCTTTTCGGGCTCGTAGGAAAGACCGAAGCGTCTGGTCATATAATTGTTTATCTCTGAGCGAAGCTCCATAAGCCCAGCGTTTGCGGTGTAGTAGGTCTTGCCCTTTTCAAGGCTGGAAATACCTGCCTCACGTATGTGCCAGGGTGTCTGGAAATCGGGCTCACCGACAGTAAGACCGACAACGTCGTCCATAGTGCTCATAAGGTCGAAGAATTTACGTATTCCTGACTTTGGGGTGTCAACGACGGTTTTTGAAAGTACCTTACCGTAATCTATCATCAGTTAAAGTTCCCCCTTTCATCAATTTCGGGAAGATCGTATACGATACCCTTATCCTTGTACTTATGAAGCACGAAGTGCGTAGCGGTAGAGATAACGGAATCGATGGTGGAAAGCTTTTGGGAAACAAAGGAGGCTACCTCCTTCATAGTTTTTCCCTCTATCATTACCGAAAGGTCGTATGCGCCCGACATAAGATAAACGGACTGTACCTCGGGATAGTTATACAGCTTTTCGGCAACTCTGTCAAAGCCCTTATCCTTCTGGGGAGTGAGCTTTACCTCTATCATAGCGCTTACCGACTCTCTGTCGGTCTTTTCCCAGTCTACCATAGTTTTATATCCGAGTATCGTACCGTTTGTCTCAAGCTCGGTTATCTGTGCTGCTACCTCCGCCTCGGTCATATCGAGCATGACCGCTATCTGAGCGGGGGTCAGTCTCGCGTCTTTTTCAAGCAATGTGAGTATTTGCGTATTCATAGCTTTATTTCCTTTCCGCAGTGCCTCAGTTGTTCTGAAGTCTGCCTACAATATTTTCGTAAGAGAGACCGTATTTATCTGCAATATCACGGGCATAGCTCTTTCCGTCAGGCTTTTGACGGACGATTTTAAAGGAGCGCTGACCGTCCTCTATTCCCGCAACGAGGGTGTCTATCGTCGCGCCACCATCGGGGATGGTACGCGCGTTTATGCCGTCTATCTCGGCGGCGAGCTCGTGCAAGTGTGTTGAGAACAGACAACGGCAGCCTACTCAGCTAAAACCCACAAGCACCTCCGCGGCAATATAAGATGCCTCGAAAGAGCCTGTTGATGAGAGGGATTCATCGAGCAATACAAGGCTGTTGCCCGTTACCTCGTCGAATATATCGCGGAGTCTTGCGCATTCCTCACCGAGCCTACCCTTGTCGATGGTGTCGTCAGCACCTGTAGGGAAGTGGGTGAATATTCCGTCGCAAAGGCTTACAGTAGCGCTCTTTGCGGGAACGAACATACCGAGCTGCATAAGTGCCACTGACAAACCGATAGCACAGGTAATGACCGACTTACCGCCTCTGTTAGGACCTGTTAGGACGTATATGAGAGCGTTGTCCTTATCCATTTCGATATCGTTATCGACGATATCGTAGTCTACCTTTAGCGCAACGCAAGGATTGTAAAGTCCCTTGGCGTCGAACACACGCTCACCGTCCTCGGGGATAGTGGGTGTGCAGAGCGCGAGTCCGTTATCACGAAGCTTGCGAAGCAGAGCGGTTCCCTTGACAAGAAACTCTATCTCGGGCATAAGGTCGAGCAGAAAATCGGTGTTTTCAAGCACGTATGTCTGCACGATACGCTTCCAGGAACGGAGAGACTGACGGTAAACGTCGTTTATCGCCGAATTAAAGGCAAGAGCAAGAGCTGTCTTTTGATTTTCCGACTGCTTTTTGCCAAACGGCACGAGATTTGCGATACAAGTATATTCATCGTCCTTGAAATTAAGACGGAGTATCTTCTCTATAACGTCACCCGAACGGAAGGGCTCGGGGTTGATAGAGAGCACTCCCGCGCTTGAGGGGCGAAGCTGAGCGTCAAGGTTGACGCCTATCGTTACGCTTCGTATATCTCTGACACGGCTGGTAAGCTCACGGAGCTTTAAGTTGAGCTCCTTATAGTAGTCGCTATCCGAAAGCTCGGCGATCTTAAACGCAAGCGTTCGCATAGCCTCGCTCTTAAGGCGGTCCTTTATTGGGGAGAAGCCCTCATTGAGCGTTTCTATGCTTGCGATATATAGCTCTATCTCGGTTATACTCTCAAGATAGTTGTCTGAGTCTCCCGTATCCGCCTCAAGACGGCGAAGCTCAAGAATATCGGTAAGTATGGGGATAAGCTTATTGAGTGTGACCGATATTTCGGGGTTGTCGAGCATATCTCCGAACACCGCCATTCTGTGCTTAATTACGGCGCTGTTTGTTGTGAGGTACTCCTCAAGCTCGCTGTTCTTAAGCTCAAAAAACTCAAGAAGTCCAAGCTCGTCAAGAACGAACATATCAATCTTCGGCCTGTTTATTCCTTGATAATGCTCCTGTTGCGTTATCTCGTCGGGAAATATCAGGCTGAAGCGTTCTATTTTGTTTGTCATAATTTGACATCCTTTCGGAATTGGTTTATAGGCTTACGCCATAAAGTTGAACAGAGTTCTTCCGTACATAAAAAATATGGCTATCGCTATCTGAGCGACGATTATCAGCGGAATACCGAGCATAAATTTGAGATGCTTGGTCTTGTGGCGTATGAGTATCATAGTTATGAACATAGCCACAGAGCCGCCGAGAGCGGAGAGCGCGAGAAGCACGCTTTCGGGTATCCTCAGCTCAACTCTGTTTTTCTTCGACACTACCTTGTCATAGATGCACACCACTACGGATATGAGCGATATAACGGCAAGATAAGCGAGTAGTATTTTAAGCCACAGCATACGTAAGCTCCTTATTTCTTAGCGGGGAAGCTATCCTTAAGACCGACAACTCTGTTGAAGGTGTTCTCGTGCTTCGTATCCTTGCAGAAGTAGCCCACACGAACGAACTGGAATCTCTCACCCGGAGCGGCTGCTTCAAGGCAAGGCTCTATAAGCGCACCGTCTATTCTTGTTAGTGACTGATCGTTGAGGAAATCGAGATAGGACTGTCCCTCGGGCACGTCAGCGGTGTTTTCAATGTTGAACAAGCGGTCATAGAGCATCATAGAAGCAGGCTTTGCGTATTTTGCGGAGAGCCAGTGGATAGTACCCTTTATTTTTCTGCCGTCCGTAGGCATACCGTTTCCTGTTTCAAGATCAGCGGTTGCGTGAATGCATTTTATGCTTCCATCCTCGTTTTTCTCGATCTCGCCGCACTTTATGATATATCCGCCCATAAGACGAACTTCACTATCGGGCTTGAGACGGAAGAACTTTTGAGGCGGAACTTCGGCGAAGTCATCCGCATCGATGTATATTTCACGCGTCATAGGAACTTCACGCGTTCCATAGTCGGGATTTGCGGGGTGGTTGGATACGGTGATCATTTCCTCGCGATCCTCGGGATAGTTATCAATAATCACCTTTATGGGATTAACAATAGCAATGCGGCGGAGTGCGGTTTCATTGAGATCGTCTCGCACACAAGCCTCAAGTTGGCGAACGTCTACGGTATGATCTGTGTTTGTAACTCCTGCCTCACGAACGAAGTTGAAGAGTGCGCGAGGGGTGTATCCGCGACGGCGCAGACCGCAGAGCGTAGGAAGACGGGGATCGTCCCAGCCGTCAACGTACTTTTCTTCAACGAGCTGGCGCAGATAACGCTTTGACATTACCGTGTAGGTGATGTTCATACGTCCGAACTCCCACTGATGAGGTTTGTTTTCAAAACCTATTTTGTCTACTACCCAATCGTAGAGTGGGCGGTGGTTTCTGAACTCACTCGAGCAGAGCGAGTGTGTGATACCCTCAAGAGCGTCCTGAATAGGATGCGCGAAATCGTACATAGGATATACGCACCACTCGTCGCCTTGACGGTGATGGTGTATATGCTTTATTCTGTAAATGACAGGATCACGGAGGTACGGATTGTCACTTGAGGGATCTATCTTTGCGCGGAGCGTGCGTGCGCCGTCCTCAAACTCTCCGTTCTTCATTCTCTCAAAGAGATCAAGATTTTCCTCAACGCTTCTGTTGCGGTAAGGGCTTTCCTTGGAGGCAACGGTACGGTCTGTGCCCTTGTAGTCTGCGAGATCGTCCTTTGAAAGGTCGCAAACGTAAGCGTCACCCTGCTTTATGAGCTGAAGCGCGAACTCGTAGCACTTTCCAAAATAATCAGAGCCGTAGAAAACGCCGCCCGTAGGAGTTGCGCCGAGCCACTCAAGATCCTCACGGATAGAACGGACGAATTCGTCGGATTCCTTTGCGGGGTTAGTATCGTCATAACGGAGATTAAAGAGCCCGTTGTATTTATTAGCTACATCGGTATTGACGCATATAGCCTTTACCGAGCCGATATGGAGATAACCGTTAGGCTCGGGGGGAAAACGCGTGTGTATCTTTTTGTCAGGCGTTTCCAAAAGGTCGGCGTCTATTATGTCGTGTATAAAATTGCTTGCTATCTCTTCCATTTTTTTGTTTCCTTATCGTGTTTTTATTTTATCTTTGCTCTCATTGCGTCTATTCTCTCGGTGACCTTAGCCTTACCGAGTATCTGCATTACAGAGTACATATCGGGGGAGTTGACCTTACCCGTAACGGCGAGACGCAGGAACATACTGACGTCCGCGACGTTGCCCTTGAAGGCTGTGGGGTCTGCCTTGTATGCCTTCATATCGGGCGTGTAGCCGTTGGCGGCGGCAACTGCCTTTATCTTGTCAAACCATACGTTCATATCGTCGTTCTCATCGAAACTCTCAAGGAAGCCGTCGAACACAGCGAGGATATCCTCCTTCGGGAACTTTTCTGGGTAGTCGCACTCGACCTCAAAGTATTCGTCGAAGAAGAAGCCCATATAAGGCTTTGCGTCACGCCACGTGGCGAGGTCCTTTCTCGGTTTTTTGCCGCCTCTGCCTATCGCGAAGATACGCTCCGCGGTGTCTTTGTTTGCCTGAAGCAGAATGCCGAATGGCGTATCGTATTCAAGCGCCCAGCCGATAACCGCGTCGGTGACAGTAGCCGCGTCCATACGGGAGATGACGTTTTTGGAAACGTCGTTGAGCTTATCGAAGTCGAACAGACAGCCCGAAACCGACATTTTCTTTATGTTGAACGGGAAGTCTGTGTAGGGTTTGTCGGCGTTCTGCATCCTCCACTCCTCATAGTTGGAGTTGAGAAGCGTCATAACGTACTCGCAAACAGCCTCGGGGCAGTAGCCCATTCCGGTATAGTCGTCCATATTAGCAAGTCGGAGGCCAAGCGGGCTTAGGAAGACAAACC
>JAZSNX010000230.1:0-9237 GCA_045536665.1 Eubacteriales bacterium | reverse complement strand
GTTTACGAGGGAATGATAGTCGGAGAGAACCCCAAGAACGACGATATCGCGGTCAACCCCTGTAAGAAAAAGCAGCTGACGGCAATTCGCTCCGCAGGCGCTGACGAAAAGCTGTTGCTCACTCCGCCCATAATCTTCTCGCTTGAGGAGGCGATAGAATTCATCACGGACGACGAGCTTATCGAGGTAACGCCCGTATCCATAAGACTGCGCAAAAAGATACTCAACACCGAGCTTCGCATGAAGGCTATGATGAAGGCTCGCCGCGAGGCAGGAAAATAATAAATAGTTTGAGTTTGGTTTTTTGAGGGGTATTTCTTGAAAGAAATACCCCTCAAACTCCCCAAAGAACTTTCAAAAATCGGTTACCTGTGTAGCCATAGAAAGATATATTTCTTATAAAAAAACTCGTCGGTTTGTAGAAACCGACGAGTTTTTTTATTATTTCACCCAGAACACTCTTCCGTCATTGCGTTCTTTTTCCGCGGGATAGTCGCCGTCGATATAACCGAGAACACAATTTCCTATGCCCTCATAATCGCCCTCAACGCCAACAGACTTGAGCCATTCCTTCCACTCAGGGCGCTCAAAGGTCTCCTTTGCTCTGTGTATCCAACAGCTACCGACTCCAAGCGAGTGAGCGGCAAGCATAAGATTGCCCATAACAAGGCTTCCGTCATAGAGATAGGTGGGCTTGCTCTTATCGGCAAGCACTATAAGAACGACGGGCGCGCCGTAGAACGGGTCGCTCTCCGAGCCCATAAAGGACGCGTTTACCTTTGCGAGCTTGTCTCTCACAGCCTTATCGGTAACGGCGACGATGATAGGCGACTGATAATTTCTGCCGCTTGCCGCCTCTGTTCCCGCCTTGATTATCGCATTTACAGTGTTCTCGTCCACCATATCGGGCTTAAAGCTTCTAACGCTTCTTCTTGTTTGCATTGATTTCAGTATTTCGTTCATATTATTCTCCTTTGTTTAAAAAAAGCGTATCCATGGATACGCTTTTTTATGTAATTACTTGTTCTTAAGCAGGTCTCTGATATCCTTGAGCAGGTCCTCGGTCGTGGGATTTGCAAGCCTGTCAAGTCTTGCCTTTTCCTCTGCCGCCGCCTTCTCCTCAGCTGCCTTTGCTTCTTTAGCCGCAAAGTAAGCCTCGACCGCTTCCTTATCGGAAAGCTTTATGCCCTGCGCTCTCATAGCCTTGCGGTCTGCCTTTGCTTCTTTTCTCTTTGCCTTGAGCTCATTATTGTCTTCTTTGAGGTTGTTAATAAACTTAACGATAACAAAGAGTACGAACGCGATGAGCAAAAAGTTGATAATGGCATTTATAAATGCGCCCCAATCGATATAGATAGACTCGGTAAGATCGGGGATACGAGCTCCGAGCTCGTCAAGAACGTATTCTCCGTTGTCGTCTACCTTATCTACTCTCTGCAAGAAGGTGTATACCTCGCTCAAGGAGTCCTTGCCAAGAATGAGGGCAAGCAGCCAGTTGATTATCGGCTTGAGTATAAAATTGCTCATTCCGTTGACGATCGCAGTAAAAGCGCCGCCGACGATAACACCAACTGACATATCAAGCACGTTTCCGCGCGTGATGAATTTCTTAAATTCTCCGAAAAACTTTTTCATATATGTCTCCCTCTTAATATTTATTACGTATTAATTATACTCCCCTGCCCCCATTTTGTCAAGTCAACGGGCGAATTTTGTCGATATATCTCAAGAAAAAATTAGGATTTGTTGGTGAGTTAGATTCAACAGGTCGTAGGGGCGATTCACGAATCGCCCGCCGTGGGAGATCCTTTGGCTGCGCTTACGCTCCGCTCAGGATGACACGATGAGGTGCGAACATCTCCCCTACAAATCCTAATTTGAAGCACCAAACGGCGACGAGCATATGCTCATCGCCGTTTTCGGTTTATCTTTTATTCTTTTCTATTTCCTCAAACACCTTTTTCCAACGCTCCTCGTGGCTTTCGTGGCACATATATGGCTCGAAGCCTAAAGAGAGGTAGAGAGACAGCGCGGGGATACGCGCGTCGTCCGTTGAGAGCATTGCGCTGGTGTATCCGCGCTCACGAAGAGCATAGAGTGCGGCAAGAGCTATCTTTTTTCCCGCGCCTCTTCCCTTCGCGTCCGCGTGTACGCCTACCATTCTGTACCAGCCCTCACCCGCGTAGGTAGGACTCTCGACCGCAGTCGTAGTCGCGATAGGCTTTCCGTTGACCGCAAGATACAGAACATGCTCCGGCTTATAGTCGCCTGCCTTGATAAGAAAGTCAAACTTATAGTGCTTTCCAAAGGCGCTCTCGATTATTCTCTCCCAAGTCTCTTCCATTCCGCAGTTTTCCTTGTGGCAGATTATCTGCTCGTCAGCTCCGAGAACGAGTGGCGGAAGCGTGGTTATATCGGGCTTACGCATTATAAGCTGAGGTACACTCATACCCAAGCCTCGTTTTCTTCTCTGTCCTCATCAAGGACCTCAAGATGTGCGGGCGGATCTCCGCAATCGTAAACGTCAAGCGCCGCGCCGCCCTGAAGCGCGCTCTCGTGCGCCGTAAGACCGGGGATATTGTATCTTGCCGCCTGCCATGCGTTTGTGGGAGAAAGCTTACCCGTCATATACGCCTGACAGAAGTCGTCTACCATAAATTTATGCGTGCCTGCGTGACCTGTGTGAATGCCTTCAAATTCCTTAGGCAGACGGTTGGAACGCTGAATAGGTGCCTCGGTCTCGCTCCAAGAGCCGTTGATAGCCTTCTCCATAAAATCGGGATCATCCTTATGAGCTGTAAGCTCAATAGGATTGAGAAGATCGGCTACGTCCTCGTAGTGACAAACTCTCTTATCGGGCAGAGGCTCCATTGTAATGTAGCTATGCTGCATAAGAGAGCTCTCGTAAGATGACTTTGTTCCGTTGAAGCAGGTGATATACGTCTCGGGAACCATCCAAGCGATACGGCGGTTCTCGCTTATACGAACGATAGAGCCGTCGCTCATTTTAAGAAGCATAGAGGAGTTGGAAAACGGATTGCCAAACCAGTTCTGATCCTCCCTGCCGAATATATCGAGATCTACCTTGTCCTCATATCCGAACGCACATACCTTCAAAGCCTTTGCCTTAGTTGCGGAAAGCACCATTGACGTTGAGTGAGTGGGATAATAGAAAGGCGGTATACCTGCCATCTTCTTCCAAAGATCACCCTCGGTGTTCTTGAAGATCCTATAAAGTCCTCTCATATCGTGATTGTATTGCGCCTCAGCGTAAACGAGGTCACCCATCTCGCCGCTCTTGTATTTCTGGCGGCAGAATATGGATGCGGGACGGTATATGCCCGTCTCACCCATAGAATAGGTAAGTCCCGTTTCTTTGACAAGACGAACTATCTCCTTGATCTCCTCAATGCTTGTTGCCATAGGAACTGCGCTATACACGTGCTTGCCCGCCTTAAGAGCTGCGATAGCCATCTCTCCGTGCTGATTTCTCTGCGAGAATATTGCGATAGCGTTTACTTCGTTGGACGCGAGCATCTCCTCGTACGTATCGAATATCTTGTCAGCACCGTACTTTTCCATAAACTTCTCTGCTCTGTCGCGGAATTTATCGCAAAGCGCGACGTACTCACACGCGGGGTGAGCCTTGAATAGCGGAACGAAATGTCTGGCGAACTGTCCGCAGCCTACAAAACCAATTCTGATCTTCTCTTTCATTTTGAATCCTCCAATTAATAGGTTTGGGGTCACTGTGCTTTTATTTTAGCACGGCAATGAAAAAAAAGGAATGTATGTGTGTTGACAAAAAATTGTATTTTTGTTGCAAAACCTTGCTAATATATTGACTTTTCCTTTGTTTTATGGTATTTTGTATTTGTAAAATCGTTGCCGAAAGGAGTTCTTATGAGCTACGATACCGACAGATACGGTCTGAAAAAGAATCCAAGTCAAAGTCTTGCGGTGGTTGAATGCGGAATACAGATATGCCATTCGGGGCATACCTCTCCAAAAATAAGATACAAGCATTATTCCGTACACTTTATACTTGAAGGCAAAGGAACGTATACGTTAAACGGAACTACTCACGAGCTATGCGCGGGACAGGGCTTTATGATAACACCAGGCGCTGAGTGCATCTATACCGCTGACAGAGAGCAACCTTGGAAATATGTTTATGCCTCGTTCTGCGGAGCTGACGACGACGCTCTCGTTCACAACGCGGGACTTGATGAGCAAAACGTTATCTTCGACTTCCCTCTTGACGACGCAATGATAAATGACATATACGCCATGCACGCCGCGGGAAAACGAAACGAAGCCAAGGGATATGACGTCACGGGTTACTTTCTTTTGTGTATGAGTAGGCTTGTGAGAGCCAACAACCAGACATCCCTTGCGAAAAAGGATATTGCGGACAATTACGTAAGACAAGCCATCCTTTATATAGAGGAGAATTATCCGTTCGATATATCCGTCTCGGACATAGCCTTTCATATAGGTCTTGACCGAACGTATCTATACCGTCTTTTCATTCGCAAGGAAGGCTGCTCACCGTCAAGATATCTGCAAGACCTGCGTCTTGGCAGAGCCGTTGAAATGCTTGAGAACAAAGAGCTTTCCATATCTGAGATAGGAATGAGCGTCGGCTTTCACGATGCCTCGCATTTCTATAAGGCATTCACGGCAAAATACGGTATGCCGCCTAAAAAATACAGAGAGAGCTTAAGTAAGGAGACCGAATAAAATGCAATATCTATTGATGGCTGTGTCTGTGACACTTGCGTCATTCAACACGCTTCTTTTGCGCAAATTCAAAAACAAAACCTTTACCACCCCCGGTGACAGCTTCTTCTTTAACGGCGGACTCAGTCTTATGTGGACACTGATAATGCTCATATGGTTCTTTGCGTCGGGCGACAGGACGATAAGCGGAACTGCAATGATATACGGAACTGTATTCGGCTGTATTCTTTGCGGCTTCCTTTTCCTCAAGAACGAGTCCTTAGCATCAGGCCCTGTATCTCTCACCTCGCTTATCGGCAACTGCGCGTTTATCATAGCAACGCTTTTCGGCGTTTTCTGGGCGCACAATCCGATAAATGCTTTTCAGATATTCGGAATGTCTCTGATAGTCGTCGCACTTCTTATGTGTATCAATCCCAAAAAGAGCGGTGAGAAGCTGAGCGCGAAATGGTTTGTCTGCTGCTTCTTCTTTTTCCTCGTTGGCGGCTTTGTGGGAATATTTAACATAGTATTCGGCAAATCCCCAGTCAAAAGCGAGATAAACGGAATGATGCTGACGGCATCGGTCGTCTCTTGCGTACTTTTTTTCTTGATGGGTATCGTTCTTAACAAATCAAAAAAGCTGCCTATGCCCACCATTCGCAAGGGAGCGCTTATCTATATACTTCTCTCGGGAATAAGCGGCTGTACGTACTTCAGACTTAATACAGCACTCACACCTATTATTCCAAGTCCTATATTCTTCCCCGTCTCAAACGGCGGTATCGTTATAATAAGTACCTTTGTCGGAGCTCTTCTCTTCAAGGAAAAGCTCAGCAAAATACAGTTCCTTGGAATAATCGTCGGTCTTGTCGCTATAGTGATCACAGGCTGCGGTCAAACCCTGTGGAATATGATATTCTGAAAACAAATCAAAAGCGCTTGCGTTAAAAGGAAGTTAACGCAAGCGCTTTTTTGATGTTCAAATTAGGATTTGTCGGTGTGTTAGATGTGTCATATAACGGGCGAACTGCGTTCGCCCGCCGTATGAGATTCTTCGGCTGCGCTTGCGCTCCGCTCAGAATGCCACGTCAGGTGAGCGTTATTGGTTTCCAATATTGTCTTCGACGCACTTCCCCTATTATGTCATCCTGAGCAGCTCGCTTTGCGAGCGTCGCCGAAGGATCTCCCCATACACCTTCAAATTAGGATTTGTCTAAATATTTGCTTTGTATAACGAATGGGTCGTCGAGGACGTCGACCCCTACAACTCATAAGGTAAAGATATTCGAATTGAGTATTCTTTCTTCTTTGCGATTTATTTTGTGGGTATTTGTTTATGGTTTGCGAATAATCATATTGGTTTTTGTAGGGGTCGACGTCCCCGACGACCCGTTCGTTGGCATAGGCTAACTCACCGTTAAATTCTAATTTAATGCTTTTTTTAAAAAGAAAAGCAGGAAATTTAAAACATAGAGAGCCAAGATAAAAAACGAGCTACGCGAAAAAATGCGCGGCTCGTTTTTTTATTATATTCTCTCGGGTGTTTTGCCCGCAAAGATCGCTTGGGCGTTATTGTAGAAGTCATCAAACGTAAGATCACGACTGCGCGTTATCGTCTTTGAGCCAAGCTTTACCTCATACATCCATACGCCGTCGTAGCCAACCTCGCGAAGCGCCGCATAGATGCCGTTCCAATCGTTGAGTCCCTCGCCAGGCAACCAATGCCTTTCGTCAATAAAATCGTAATCGGAGACGTGAAGCGTTATTATCTTGTCTCCAAGCTTTTTGACAAAATCAACAGGCTTGTCCTTGAGAAGATGGTTTACGTCAAAGCAAACTCCGAGCTTGTCATTAACGCTTATCAGCCTTGCGAGCTCGTCCGTTCTGCTTCCGAGACAGCTTCTCGGAAGATCCTCAACGGCAATTCTCGCACCGTATCTGTGCGCAAGCTCCGCCAAAAGATCGAGATTCTGCATCGAATACTTGATGCGCTCTTCCCTGTCCTCGTCGGCAATCGGCTCACCGCTCGGATGAAGCACGAACTTGTCTATTCCAATGTCCGCCGCTCTTGCTATGAGCTCCCTATAAAGCTCTATTGCGTTGTTGCGAAGCTCTCCGTCAAGTGAGGAAATATCTATTTTCTTGAAGGGAAAGAACGGCAGATGAAATGACCACAGCTTCAAGCCGTATTTGCTTGAAAGCGCGGAAAGCTCTTTGTAATCAAGAGCGAGACTGCCGTCGTATCCCTCGGATATCTCAATTGCCTCGATACCGCTCTTTGCTATTTTTCCAAGGGTCTCGTCATTAAGCGCGAACGCGGAGCTTGAAAGTCCTATCTTATACATGCTTACACCGCCTTATACTATAACGACGTCACCGTCGTCGCATATCTGCACGTTTTCGTGCAAGGTCGCGACAAGCTCGCGCGCCGCGTCAACGTCGCTGAGTATCTGTCTGCCGTGGTGGGTGAATATAAGCTTCTTAACTCCCCTCGCGCTTGCGTACTCGCAAACGTGCTCGACCGAATGGTGTCCCGTTTCCATTATCATCATATCACAGCCACCCTCGGTGTATGGGTCAAGCTCCTCGACGTAGCCGACGTCGCCCGAAAAGATGATCTTCTTGCCCTCAGCCTCGATAAGGAAGGAATAAGCGTGCCAGCCCTTCTCTCCCGTCTCCTTGAGGTGAGTGTTGTGAAGCGCGGTAACACGGATATTCTCGTCCTCAAATAGCACACCGTCGCCTATCTCGTGTTCAATGGCGTTCACTCCCTTGCAGGGGGCGCTGGGTATACCCGCAACGTCCTTAACCGAATTAAGCGTCTTAAGATTTGGAACGAAGATGTCGTAGCAATTGTTATTTATCTGCGGTACGCCCGTAACTCTGTGTACCTTTCTGATAACCGACATAAGGTTGGCAAGTCCGCCTATATGGTCAACGTGCATATGAGAAATAAAGACGGCGCGCACACGGGAAACGTCCACACCCGAGGTGTACGCCCTGTGAGAGCAGTTCTCACCCGCGTCAAACCAATAATATTTGTCGTTTATCTCAAGGATAACCGAGCTGTGATGTCTGTTCGGCATAGGCTCAGTACCCGAGCAAGTGCCCAAAAACGTAAACTTAAGCATAAAAATACCCCCAAAAATTACATTCTGAGGGTATTATAGCACAAAAAAGCCGAGGTGTCAATCGATAGAAGAATTTTTGAATATAAAAAGGACGCCGACAGGCGTCCTTCGAGTTGAGGTGAGTTGACAGAAAAGATGCCACTTAAACCATATTCAAAAGTTTATTCATTAATATATCGGTTATCCCTTTTACCGATGGAACATGAATAAATACCGTATTACGATTCTTTTTCAGCATATGATAATATGCGGCATTACATAAATAAGCAGTTGGCTTACTGGAGATAGTATAGGTTACACCTAAATCTTTTATCGCATTTTCCAAAGTCAATATATCAAAAAAAGTATTAACTAATTCTCCATTATAGTTAGCACAAGTTTCAATCCTGATGCTGTTTCTCAAATTTTTATCTATCCCAAACATATATATCGCGTCATATTCGGCGTTGAAAGAAGAAATATCTTTTTCTAAACCTTGAAATGAATTTGTTAGAAATAGTTTATCTCCGTATAATTGACTGACTAATTGAAAGGAGGTATTATGCGTTCCCTTAAATGCAGTGTATAATTTTTTCATATCTCCACCGCCTTTCTTGGGTTTATTATATCATAAAACCATAGTTTTGTCAATGAAGCGTTTGCTTCGCAAACATGAAGCGGCGCGTTGCGCCGTGAAGCACTCGCTACGCTCGCATGAAGCCAAGCGCGCATTTACTTCTCCGTGAGCCGAAGGCTCGCTTCATAGGGCGAAGCCCTGCTTCATTTTTCATGCACCGCAGGTGCGCTTCATTTCCAAAAAGAAAAACCAGCCGATTGGCTGGTTTATCTTTTTGGCGCGTCTTGACAAAAAAAGATGCCAACACGAATATGTTAAAATTTACTTATTGACAACGATTTTTTCAACAAGCTCCGCAATTTTATCGGTAACATAACCGAGAGCTGCAAATTTGTCTTGGGTCTCCATATCGGAATCCTTAATCATCGCCATATTGTTGTCAAATGCCGATTTCACCAAATTAACTTTTTTGGTTTCCTCGTTTTGAACGTCATCGTACATCTTCTCATACATTTCCAACATTTTAAGAAGCGTTAACTCTCTCGTTTTAAAAACGTCGCAAATTTCGGAAATTTGCTCACAGGAAGCTTCCACGTTTTCGCTTTCAAATGTTGACAGTGCATCTCCAAGACGATACATGACGGCGTGGCTCGCTACATTGATGAGCTGACTGTGGGTATTGAATACGATGAAACCGGTAAGCAGCACATGATCATGAACGGCATGGATGTGACAGATGAGATCCGTACCCCTGATATTTCTCAGAAAGCATCCCTTGTCTCCGCACATAAGGTGGAAGTCGGAGGCCAAGCGGTCTTAGGAAGA
>JAZSNX010000035.1:0-6154 GCA_045536665.1 Eubacteriales bacterium | reverse complement strand
CTGCCGATAAAGGTTCAGGCTCAGGTAAACGCAAAGAACAATAAGAATAACTAAGGAGCACACGATTGCCTGGCATCTCAATTTTGGGGTGGCGGGCAACACGTGTATAAAAAGACATGGAAAAAATGTGGGCAGGAAGGTTTGCCAAGGCACTTGACAGCAAGGCAGACGACTTCAATTCATCGATAAGATTTGATTGCAAGATGTACCGCGAGGACATAAAGGGCTCTATAGCTCATGCCAATATGCTTGCAAAGCAGGGGATAATTTCCGCTGCTGACTGCGCGAGCATCGTTGAGGGTCTTGGCGGAATACTTGAGGATATAGAAAGCGGAGCGCTTGCGTTCGATATGGGCTGTGAGGACATTCATATGTTCGTTGAGGCGGAGCTTACAAAGCGCATAGGTGACGCGGGCAAAAGACTTCATACGGCAAGAAGCAGAAACGACCAGGTGGCTCTTGACGTTCGTATGTATCTGCGCGAAAAGGCGGGGGATATCAGGGCGCTTATGGTATCACTTGTTGAAGAGATAACCGCCAAGGCAGAGGAAACCAAGGCTGTTATAGTTCCGGGATACACGCATCTTCAGCGCGCTCAGCCTATAACCTTCGGTCACCATCTTATGGCGTATTCCATGATGCTCTTGCGTGACATATCAAGACTTGATGACGCTGTTGCGAGAATGAACTATTCTCCCATTGGCTCTTGCGCGCTTGCGGGAACAACATACGATACCGATAGGCGCTATGAGGCACAGACGCTTGGCTTTGACGGCATTACGCTTAACAGTATTGACGGCGTTTCCGACAGAGACTTCTGCCTTGAGCTGATGAGTACCTGCTCGATAATCATGATGCACCTCTCAAGGCTTTCCGAGGAGATAATTCTTTGGTCAAGCTGGGAGTTCAAATACGTTGAGCTTGACGATGCTTATACGACAGGATCGTCCATAATGCCTCAGAAGAAGAACTCAGATATGGCGGAGCTCGTAAGAGGAAAGACAGGCAGAGTTTATGGTGACTTGCTTGCGCTTCTGACGACCCTTAAGGGATTGCCGCTTGCGTACAACAAGGATATGCAGGAGGATAAGGAGGCAGTATTCGACGCTGTCGAGACTGTCGAGATGTGTCTTGATATATTCGCTCCGATGATAAAGACCATGCGTGTCAAGGCGGACAATATGTACCGCGCGGCGCAAGAGGGATTTATCAATGCGACAGACCTCGCTGATTACCTCACCAAAAAGGGAATGCCGTTCAGAGCGGCATACAAGATAGTAGGTCAGCTTGTGGCGGAGTGTATTGATAAGAAATGCGTGCTTGATGATCTGCCGCTTGAGGCGTATCGAGCGCACAGCGAGCTGTTTGATAACGACCTCTATACAGAGATATCCCTTGAGACCTGCGTGGCAAAGAGAATTTCCGAGGGCGGCACGTCGGTCGCTTCCGTCGAGGCGCAGATCGCATATGTCAGAGAGGAACTGAAAAAATGACTAAGGTATTTATTGACGGAAAAGCCGGAACTACGGGACTTCGCATCTACGAGCGACTTGCTGACAGAGATGATGTAACCCTTATTCTGCTTTCCGATGACCAGAGGAAGGATGCGAGCGCAAGAAAAAAAGCGCTCAATGAATGCGATATAGCGTTTCTTTGCTTGCCCGATGACGCGGCAAGAGAGGCGGTGGCTATGATCGACAATCCCGACGTAGTCGTTATCGACGCGTCTACCGCGCATAGAACAGAGAGTGGGTGGGCATATGGCTTCCCCGAGCTTTCTCCTGCGTTTGAGGCTAAGCTCAAAAGCTCTAAGAGGATCGCAAATCCCGGCTGTCACGCAAGCGGCTTTATAGCGCTTATTTATCCGCTTGTTGAGGCTGGCATACTTCCCGCGGACGCGCTTTTGTCCTGTCATTCCATAACAGGATATAGCGGCGGAGGTAAGAAGATGATAGCCGATTATGACGACGAGGGCAGAGACTGCTTACTTGATTATCCAAGACAGTACGGTATAACTCAAAACCACAAGCATCTCAAGGAGATGAAGCACGTGACGGGCATTGAGAACGCTCCTGTTTTCTCTCCCATAGTTTCGGATTTTTATAGCGGTATGGAGGTAACTGTTCCGCTGTTCTCTAAAAATCTAAACGACGGATACACGATAGAGGACGTTAAGGCTGTTTTGAAAAACAAATATAATGGCGGTATCGTAAAATACGTTGACAGCGCGGACGACGGAGGATTCCTCTCCGCAGGCGCGGTCGCGCAAAAGGACACTATGCTTGTGACAGTTTGCGGAAATGAGGATAGATTTATTCTCGTCGCGCTTTACGACAATCTCGGTAAGGGAGCGTCTGGAGCGGCTGTCGAGTGTATGAACATAGTTATGGGCGTGTCCCCCGAAAAAGGACTTGTAATTTGATCACCAAACGAGGTTTACGATGAAACAGATAAATGGCGGCATTTGCGCCGCGAAGGGATTTACCGCGAACGGTATTCGTTGCGGTATACGTAAGAATAAGACCAAGAGAGATATCTCTCTCATATACAGTGAGGTGCGGGGATCGGCGGCAGCCGTTTATACCCAAAACCTCGTTAAGGGCGCACCCCTTACTGTAACCAAGAATAATATTGCCGACGGCGTAGCGCAGGCAATGATATGTAACAGCGGTAACGCAAATACCTGTAACGCTAACGGCATAGAGATAGCGACCCAGACCTGTGAGCTGCTGGCAAAGGAAATGGGCATAAAAGCGGAGGACGTCATCGTTGCGTCGACCGGCGTTATCGGACAGCCTCTTGATATCACTCCCATTGCCGACGGTATGGCTGAGCTTGTCAGCGGACTTGGAGACAACAGCGACCTTGCTTGCGAGGGAATAATGACGACCGATACCAAGAAAAAGGAGATAGCGTTCTCATTTGAGATAGACGGTGTTGAGTGCAGGATAGGCGGAATTGCTAAGGGAAGTGGAATGATACACCCCAATATGGCGACCATGCTTGTATTCGTTACAACAGACTGCTGCGTTTCTCCCGATATGCTCAAAAAGGCGCTTTCGCGCGACGTTGTTGACTCGTTCAATATGATAAGTGTCGACGGAGATACGTCAACTAACGATATGGTATCTGTCATTGCTAACGGATTGGCAGGAAATGCGCCCATACAATGTGAAGGCGATGCATACAATACCTTCTGCGAGGCGTTGCACGCGGTAACGGCATATCTTTGCCGTGCTATCGCGGCTGACGGCGAGGGGGCAACAAAGCTGCTTGAGTGCGTGGCAACAGGTGCGGTCAATGATAATGCCACAAGAATAGCCGCAAAGAACATTATTTATTCATCTCTTTTTAAGGCGGCGATGTTCGGCGCAGACGCAAACTGGGGAAGAGTGCTTTGCGCTATCGGATATAGCGGAGCTGACGTTGATGTCACAAAGGTAAGTGTTTCGTTCAAGTCCGCTAAGGGAGAGATACTTGTTTGCCATAATGGCGCGGGCGTTGAGTTTTCTGAGGAAAAGGCAAAGGAGATACTTCTTGAACAGGATATACAGATACTTATAGGTCTTGGCGACGGTGACGGACACGCGGTAGCGTGGGGCTGTGACCTCACCTACGACTATGTAAAGATCAACGGAGATTACAGAACATAATTCGGGAGATATTGAGGTATGGAAATCAATAATATGCAAAGAGTGCAGGTAATAACCGAGGCACTTCCTTACATACAAAAGTACTACAACAAGATAATCGTAGTAAAGTACGGCGGAAACGCGATGATCAACGAAGAGCTCAAGGAAGCTGTTATGGCGGATATTGTGCTGCTTACGACTATCGGCATTAAGGTCGTTCTCGTACACGGCGGCGGTCCTGAAATAACTGATATGCTCGGTAGAGTCGGTAAGAAGAGCGAGTTTGTAAACGGACTCAGAGTTACCGATAAGGAGACTGTTGATATCGTCCAAATAGTGCTTGCCGGTAAGATAAATAAAAATCTCGTCAATATGATCGAGAATAAGGGCGGAAAGGCAATAGGCCTTTGCGGTATCGACGGTCATATGATAGAGGCGGAGATGCTTGACGATAAGCTCGGTTACGTAGGTGAGATAACCAAGGTCAACGTTCAGCCTATACTCGACGTTATAGATAAGGGATATATTCCGATAATCTCTACAGTAGGATACGATAAGGACGGTAATACCTATAACATCAACGCCGATACGGCAGCCGCGAGAATTGCCGGAGAGCTCAAGGCGGAGAGCCTTATTTCCATGACGGATATCGAGGGAATTCTCAGAGATAAGGACGATCCGTCAACGCTTATCTCTAAGATATACGTAAGCGATGCGCCTCAGCTCGTAAGAGAAGGCGTTATCAGCGGTGGAATGATACCTAAGGTCAACTGTTGCATAGAGTCTATCAGACGCGGAGTAAAGAAAGTATTTATTATAGACGGCAGAGTTCCGCACTCAATCCTCATTGAGACTCTTACCAATGAAGGTATGGGAACGATGTTCGTTTCAGGTAACAAATATCCCAAAAAGCAAGGATAAAAATTATGGATATCAAAGCAATTGATAATGAATACGTTGCGTCTACGTATGCGCGCTTTCCTCTTAGCATATGCTCGGGAAAAGGCTCACTCGTTTATGACGAAAACGGAAAGGAATATATTGATCTTGGCACGGGAATTGCCGTAAACTCCTTTGGAGTTGCGGACGAGAGCTGGGTTGCGGCTGTCAGCGAGCAGCTTGGTAAGCTACAGCATACATCGAATCTTTATTATAGCGAGCCCTGCGCGGCGCTTGCGAAGGTGCTTTGCGAACGCACGGGTATGAAAAAGGTGTTTTTCTCAAACTCGGGCGCTGAGGCAAACGAATGCGCGATAAAGGTTGCGAGAAAATACGGAGAGCTCAATAAGGGAGCGGAGTATACTACCATCGTAACCCTTAAGGACAGCTTTCACGGAAGAACACTGACAACACTTGCGGCAACGGGACAGGATGTCTTTCATAATGACTTCTTGCCACTGACTGACGGTTTCGTCTATGCTGAGGCAAATAATCGAGAGGACGTTGAACGCCTTGTTGCTGAAAATAAGTGCTGCGCGGTAATGTTTGAGGTCGTTCAGGGAGAAGGCGGCGTGCTGCCTCTTAAGGCTGAGTTCCTCACTTGGTTGCGTCAATTCGCCGATAAAAACGATCTGTTGCTAATCGCAGACGAGGTACAAACGGGTAACGGACGAACGGGAAAGCTGTACGGCTATATGAACTTCGGTATTGCTCCTGACATCGTCAGTACCGCTAAGGGCCTTGGCGGAGGTCTCCCGATAGGAGCAACGTTGCTTGGCGATAAGGTGAAGGATATATTGCAGGCGGGAATGCACGGCTCAACGTTTGGCGGAAATCCCGTATGCTGTGCGGGGGCGTTGAATATCATTTCAAGGATAGACGACGTGTTGCTTTCAAGCGTTAGGGAAAAGAGCGGATACATTTTTGATGAGCTAACGGGAGCGAAGGGCGTTAAGAGTGTTACGGGACTTGGTCTTATGATAGGAATTGAGGTGGAGCGTCCCGCGTCCGACATCATAAATGAATGTATGGAAAATGGAGTGCTTGTGATCAAGGCAAAGCAAAAGATAAGACTTTTGCCTGCGTTGAATATAGATTTTGAACTGTTGAAAAAAGCTATAAAGATATTGAAGGAGGCATGCGCAAAATGAATCATCTTTTAAAGCTTATGGATCTTTCGGAAAAGGATATTATCGATATTCTTAATACGGCGGATCAGCTCAAATACGAAAAGAAAAACGGAATCACTCATCACATACTCAAGGGAAAAACACTTGGTATGATATTTGAGAAATCGTCTACACGTACAAGAGTTTCCTTTGAGGTTGGTATGTACGACCTCGGAGGCACGGCACTCTTCCTCAGTGCGCGTGATCTTCAGATAGGACGTGGCGAGCCCGTTCAGGATACCGCCCGCGTGCTTTCGAGATATCTCGACGGAATAATGATAAGAACGTTTGATCAGGAAGAGGTAGAGTCACTTGCGAAGTACGGAACTATACCTGTAATCAACGGACTTACCGACTACTGTCACCCCTGCCAGGTGCTTGCGGACCTTATGACGATACGTGAGCACAAGGGTG